>JAEUWE010000355.1 GCA_016791465.1 Pseudobdellovibrionaceae bacterium | reverse complement strand
GAATATCCATTTTGCCGCGGCCAGAGTTGCCCTGCGCCATCATTGCGAGCAGGAGATCGAGATGTTTGTAGTTCGTGTGATAGTCGAGCAACAGTTTAACGTTCACGCCGCGCTTGGCTGCCGCGATCAGCTCTTCGGTCAGAACAGAGGAGCTATAGTCATCCGAGTAGATGTAGTAAACCATCCGGATCGATGACTTTGCGTTGCGAATGGCCTCAAGCTTTGATTGAAATGCCGCATCGTTGTCGACGATCACGCGAGCCGACTCAACGGGAAGGCGCCTTGAGGATGATGCGTCCAAAATCTCGTCGATGGTGAGATCGCCAGTTTCAATGGGGCCCCAGTCCGCACGGGCTGTGCTGCTAAACGGAGTTGCGGCAACGACTGAAAGACTCAAAGTCGTGCTGAGCGTGCGGCGAAGGATTTGGCGCATAAACTCTCCTTAAATACGGGAAGCTATGCGATCGCTACGCAATAGACGTACCGGGCGGCTGGCGCGTCAGTTCGTTTTAGGCTGATGCCGTTGAAGAGTTTTCTCAGTGGATCGAGTAAAACAGCCAGACCGACACCCGCTCCATCACGGACTTGGCTGCGACTGAATGGGTGAATTTAGAAATACAACGTTCAGTGTTGCCGAGTATCGCTGTCCAAGGCTTTGTTTAAAAACGAGGGAATCTGTTAGGATAAAACGTGTTGGCGATAGGCAGCGTTCACACGAACGGATTTGCTCCGAAAACGTGACTCGAGTGCATGCTGGCCCACGAAAGTGACCGCATCTACTTGCAGAACCAATTCTTATCGCCACTAATGACAGAACGTTCGACACGCGCTTGGATACAGTCTGGATTAGAAGTTGAGTAGACCCAGACGGAATCGAATTTCCTCAGTGTAGCATTCCAGCCGAAGGCTTTTTCAAATTCGGTTTGAGACTTAAAGTAGGCCTTATAGCCTGCCCGTTCCCAAGTTAATTCAGGATCTTGCGTCACCACAATCGTGTCGTCACGAAGAGATGCCCGCATGAAGTATTTGAACATTGCCTCAGTAGCATTGATTCTTTTTCCTCGAAGGGTCGCGATATTGTCTACGGCATCGGAGGGGGAATCATCGAATTGAAAGACATAGTCAGTCGCCTGTTGTTCGACGTTGCTCGCTTTCGCAATCCTGCGTTCGCTCGCCAGTATTTTATTTTCGGCAGGGTCATAAAAAGCCATCGCCAAATAGTCCGAAAAAGGACGACCACTTGTTCTAAACAAGAGCGTCACGATGCCATTCGGTTGCACAAAAGCTTGCGTCGCTTTACATGCCGACGTCTTCTTCGGCGCCATGAATAGCAGCTCATTGTACTCTTTCGCTGGAAAAACTCCGATGGATTTGCTCTTACCCTGTCGTAGCCAAACAAAAGGATAACCCGAGGCAGAAAGCTCTTCGCTGTCGTCTTTTGTAGTAGCGCCAAGGAAGATTTCGAAACTCTTGCCATTTACGGCGCAAGTTGTTTTCTGAAGTGAGATCGTTTTCGAATAATCTGGATTCAAAGAGTTTTCGACGATCTTCGCCTTGCGTGCGAAGGAGTATGAAGGAAGAAAAGCATTCAACGCAAATATTGCGGCAAGAAGTTTGGTCATAGAGTTGGCCCCTTGTCATGTTCTGGGAATCGCTTCTCAACAAAAGCAATCGTCTCGTGAGAACTTTCAAATCATCCAAAGGTTCAGGTCCGGACGACTGCCCATTCAAAAATTATAGAGGAAGTCTCAACTTATCAAGACGTAACACTTTAGGTCCCAATGATTCTAGGGCCACTGTTACTATCGCAGGCAGAGCGATGTGGAGCGCTAGGCGCCGCCAAGCCGTATGTCATTGCGCATTCAATGCCGAGGACGGCAACAGGGAGCCGTTAGAGCTCTGCGCCCGTTGTCGAGCGCAGGGCTGATGTAAATACAAAGTAATAATAATTAAGCCAGAGCGCGGCCGACAATTTCAGCCACGTTGCTTGAGAGGCCTGGCGTCTTGGCGATCCGTTCAAGCTCGGATTTCATCAAGAGCTGGCGCTCCTTGTCGAAGGTCTTCCATTGGTTGAAGGCCGAAACGAGGCGTGAGCCAACCTGTGGGTTGCGGGCGTCGATTTCAATCACTTGATCGGCGATAAAGCGATAGCCGTTTCCACTCTTATCGTGGAAGCCCACCGAGTTGAATTTCGCAAACGCGAGAAGAAGCGAATAGATCTTATTTGGATTGTTTCGGTCATAGACGGGATCGTCCATCAGCGCTTTGACTTCGCTTAGTGAATTTGGCGTCGCCGCAACCGCTCGAATGGTCAGCCACTTATTCATGACGAGTGGTTCGTGCTTCCATTTCGCTTTGAACTCGTCGATCGCCGTGAGGCGTGCTGGATTCGAACTGCGATTTAGCGCTTCGAGTGCTCCGAGCTCCGTCGTCATGTCTTTTGCAGTTCGCCTTTGCGACAGTGCTTTTTCGAGATCGCGAACATCATCGCTCAGGCAGAGATACATCAGCGCTGTATTGAGTAGAGCGCGCAGGCCCATCGCTTTCTGATTGATGCCGGAAAGATCCTGTTTCGACAGACTTCCGTAAATGTTCTCGAAATACTGACGGTGATGTTTTGCGATCGCCTTGAGAAGAGACTCTCGCGATCGGAAGACAAGCTCTGGATCGACCGTCGTTAAAAACTGCGCAACATAAGCTTCGGATGGCAGCTGCAGCATAAAGCTAACGAACGCCGGGTCTGCGAACGGTTCTTTCAGCAGCGGCTCAAGGGCGGAGAGCAGCGACTCCTCAAGTTTGCCAGCCGATGGAGAATGAGCAATACGCGCAAGCAGCGTCTTGATCATCATGGTCTGTGTCGCTTCCCATCGTGCGACAGCATCGGAGTCATGGGCCATCAAAAATGCGAGCTCTTCAATCGATTGCTCAAATTCGACGCGAACCGGAGCCGAGAAGCCGCGCAAGAGTGACAGCACCGGTTTTTCTTTAATCCCTGTGATCTCAAATTTCTGTTTTGGTTCAGTGAGTTCAAGAACGCGTGTTGGAATAAGGTCTCGGCCGTCATGTCCAAGTAGGCCGATGGCGATGGGCATATGGTATGGCTTTTTTGTATCTTGGCCTGGAGAAGGGCCGCACGACTGCTCGAGCGTAATCGAGTAGGTATCGTCCTTCCACTCGGTTTGCACTTTGAGCTTCGGTGTTCCCGCTTGGTCATACCAATTTTTAAACTGTGTCAGGTCGCGGCCGCTTGCGATCTCCAT
>JAEUWE010000314.1 GCA_016791465.1 Pseudobdellovibrionaceae bacterium | reverse complement strand
CGAGAGCCAAAGAGAAAGCGAGAGTCCGCCACTCGCCGGATCGTAAAGCAAAACCGATCCTGCTCCGAGCGCCAAAATTCCGCCGATGCCGAGTGCCCCGAACGAGGGAATGAAGGCTTCGGCGATAAGGAACACAATTCCCAGTAGCATCAACCCTACGCCGCCCCAGACCACGTCGAGCTTATGAAACGCAATGAGCGAGATCAGCAAAAGCAGCGCTCCGGTCACGCCAGGGGCAATTGCACCCGGATGTGTGACCTCAAAATAGAGAAGAGCAAGTGCCGCCATAAACAACAAATATGAAAATTCAGGATCGGCAATAATTGAGAGCAAGAGTTCGCGCAGATCGCGCTCCATCAGAATGCGCCGACCCGCTTCGACTTGCATCTTTCTCGAGCTTTGCTCATAAAAATCTCCAACACTGGAAGCGCGGATCTCAATGGCTCCGATCTTCAGCGCTGAATCGACATCATAGGCCTTTGCCTCTGTGATCATCTTCTCTGCAAACTCGACCGAACGGTTACGCTTCTTCGCGAGACTCACGGCCCACGATTTCGTGTCTTCAATCAGCTTTGCGCGCAGATCATCGGTCAGCGCATTCCCAGCTCCCGAAATTGGAGTCGCAGCTCCAATGTTCGTCGCAGGCAGAGCCCCCGATACATGACAGGAAAGTAAAATCAAAGCTCCTGCGCTTCCGGCGTGTCCACCCTCTGGCGCAACCACGCAGAAAACCGGAATCGAAGACGCCATGATTCGCTCCACCATACTTCGGGTGGTCTGCAGACTTCCGCCAGGTGTATTGAGGGTTAAAAGAATCGACGCACATTTCTCGCGCTCAGCAAGCGCTAAGCCTCTGGCCAAAAAGTCATCCGAAGCCGTCGAGATCGCGCCTTCGATTGGAATTTCAACCGTGCAGGCCGATACGTCCGTTGTCGACCACGCCGCGGCCGATACAACCGTCATCACCGACACCAGGAGCGCCATCACACGAAATGCCCGCCATGTCGAAAACCTTGCCTCGCGCAGTCCCATGCGAACAGCTTCGTGCTCGACGATAGTCTAACCAAGCGTCGACACGCCATGTCTATGCCGTGTCGGCCTGAGTAACATCAGAGTTCTTCAGAACTCAACTTAGGAGAAACTGCGAAGTGCAGACTGAATCGAAAGCCAGCCAGATCGCTTCAAAGACGGACTCGCCGCCATCTCTTTGAGCGACGGCGCCAAAACAATAGGGCAGCCCTCGTAGCGAAAGCCCGCACCTGCTCCAAAAACAATCAAAAGACGCACGCCATTCGCATTCGCCAGGTCGATCCAGCCCACTTCAACATGGCTCCCTTTGAGCTTGCGCCACTCGCCCTCAACGGCGTCGCGAAGGCGACCGGCCATCTCTTCGATTGAAGGAGGACGAACCGAACCCTCAAGGTCAACAAGACCAACAACAGGCGCTATCGCGACGGCTGGCGCAGGCAGCGCCGATTCAACCATCTCAGAGGCCACGGCGACCGAAATGTTCGGAATCGACTTGAGGCCCAGAACTCGTTCGAAATAGCGGATCATGGCCCCAGTCTTAGACAACCAATCCCGTCTTGACCAGGACTGACAAGCCCCGCCATCAGCGGATCGACCACCAAAAGCCCGAGGCAAATTTTTCCCGTTAACTTATTTCGACTGGCTCCCGAAGAGGTGCATGTAAGGAGCCCCGCTATGACACCGAAGACTCTGCAGCACGATATCGCCTCACTGATCGAAACCACGATCGCAGAAAACGATCAGCTCACATCCCGAGAAGAGTTCCTCCGCGACGAAAACTCCTGCTGTCTTTGCGGCGAAACGCTGGCCTTTGAATATGCGCCCGAGCGCGATCTCTTGATCATTAAAGAAGACGCCAGTTGCAAGAGCTGCCAAATCCGCCTGCGCAGCCGATCCTACCGAATTCACTAAAACAAAAACGAGCTCCTACCAAAAAGTGGGGACTCGCAATCTATTGGACGCAATGTCAGTCCGGTCGACTACCGGCTGACCCCAGCCTTCCGAGTCGGTTCACGCTCGATGCGACTCTCGGCCAATGCTTCGCTCAGTTTACCTTCAGCCACTTCCTCAATCACAAAACCCGCGGCGACAACCGCACCAAGCACTCCCAGTTTTGCTGAACGCGCGGCCTTGCTCGCTACTTTTGCGTTAGCAAAATCAGTTCGCTTGACGATGACATGCGGCACCTTCGCCTGAAGGTCATGCGCCGTTCCGTATCCAAGAGTCCACTTCAGGAAAAGAGAAATCTCAGTTTCGCTGTGTTTTCCAACAATAAACTCGCGAAAAACAGTGTAGCTCCCGGGAATTTCTTTTCCGTGCTTGAGGCCTTCTTCCGCCGCCGTACGGTTG
>JAEUWE010000311.1 GCA_016791465.1 Pseudobdellovibrionaceae bacterium | reverse complement strand
TTTTATCAGAAGTTCCCGTTGATGCCGGATGCGAACATTGAGAAGGCCTATGGCTTCTCGAAAGACCTGGGGCGCTTTGATGTAACAAAGAATGAAGGCGATAAGAACACATGGCGTGTTCCGACTTTGCGCAACATCGCGCTGACGGCGCCGTATTTTCACAATGGTGCTGTTGCTGACTTAAGCGAAGCGGTCCGTGTGATGGGCAAAGTGCAGCTTGGCAAAGATCTTTCGAAAAGTGAGATCAAGTCGATCGTTGCATTCTTGAACAGCCTGACCGGCGAGTTCCCAAAGCAAGAGATGCCGCGTTTGCCGGCTTACCCGAACTCGGCCTTCGTCGACTGAATTCTGTCAGTATTTTGCTGAGACCCGACGTCCTGGTCGATTGTCGGGTCTGATCGATGTTCGTTTTTGATGACGAAAACCGTCGGCTAGCGTCCAATCGAGAGTATGGAAATGAATCCCTTTTGGATGTGGGCAGCGCTCTCGGCCATTCTTTTTGCCGGCGAAATTTTAACAACCAGTTTTGTGCTCGTATTTTTTGCGGCGGCGGCCCTGATTATGGCGGTCGCTGTTGCGATCATGCCGATGCCAAACGACGTGCAGCTCATCGTCTTCGGTGTGCTTGGTCTATTGGGCTTAGCGGTCGGTCGAAAATGGATTCGCGCGCGCATGGCGGCGAGACCGTCTCCGGGTTTTGCGGTGGATTCGAAGTCAGAGTTTACGGCAGATCGCGATCTTGCTGTCGGTGCTGAAGGCGCAATGCTCTATCAGGGGGCGCCGTGGACTGTTGTGAATTCGGGAACCTCGGCGATTGCGGCGGGTGATCGTGTACGAGTGATACAAACAAGTGGGATCAAATTGATGATCGAAAGAGTGGGCCAATGATATTCGGTGGAAGTGAGATGTCCGTATTCGCACTGTTCTTTATTATCTTTGTTGGGATCTTCTTGGTGCGGGCCGTTCGCATTGTACCCCAACAGGAAGTTTGGATTTTGGAACGCCTTGGAAAATTTCAGAATACGATGCAGGCGGGCCTTCACGTCGTCGTTCCGTTTGTCGATGTGATTCGCTATCAGCACTCGCTGAAGGAGATCGTCCTCGATATTCCAGCTCAGGTTTGTATCACCAAAGACAATGTCTCGGTGCATATCGATGGCGTCTTGTTCTTTCGTGTCGTCGATCCAATCAAGGCGAGCTACGGTATCAGCGACTATGTTCAGGCGGTTGTCCAGCTGGCACAGACGACGCTTCGTTCAGAAATCGGAAAGATCGATCTCGATCGCACGTTTGAAGAGCGCGATAAGATCAATAGCGCTGTGATCATCGCGATTGAAAGCGCGATGGAACCGTGGGGAGTGAAGGTTTTGCGTTACGAGATCAAGTCGATCCAGCCGCCCAAAGATGTTTTGGAGGCGATGGAAAAACAGATGCGTGCCGAACGAGAAAAGCGCGCAAACGTTTTGACGTCAGAGGCGGATCGCGATTCGAAGATCAATCGGGCTGAGGGTTTGAAGCAGGAGACGATTAAGGCTTCAGAAGCCGATCGCCAGAAACAAATCAACGAAGCGGAAGGTAAGGCGCAGGCGATTCTCGCGGTTGCCAATGCAACGGCTGAAGGTTTGAGCGCGATTGCTCAGGTGTTGAATGCGCCTGGCGGGGATCAGGCGGCAAAGCTGAAGATCGCTGAAGAGTATGTGAAGCAGTTTGGGCAGATTGCCTATGATGCTCGTGCCATTATTGTTCCTTCGAATGTGAATGATCCGTCGGCGATGATCTCAACTGCGATGGCTGTGATGGAGGGCATTCGCCCACTTGAGCGTGGTGGCCGCGCGTAACGATGCCATTGCGGCGCCTCGCTAGAGGGTTAAAAAGAGCCAATCGGCTCGCCGTAAGACGGGAGATTGAGCTTAGCGACGCTTTGTGCGCTTGGCTCGAGCTTCAGCCTCGGCTTTGAGCTTTTGGTAAGAGAGTAGGCGGTCGGCGCTGAGCGCGCCACTCGCGAGGGCGGCCTGAATAGCGCAGCCCTTTTCTTTTTCATGAGTACAATTCGTAAATTTGCACTGAAGCACAAGCGCTTCGATGTCTTGGAATGCTTCGTCGACGGTTTCAGTGACGTCGGTGAGTTGCAGTTCGCGAATGCCGGGCGTGTCGATAATAATTCCGCCCCCTGGGATTTGCAGAGCGTTGCGCCCGGTTGTCGTGTGGCGTCCCTTGTCGTCGTCATTGCGAATCGTCGCAGTGAGTTGGATATTCTGGCCGAGGAGAGCGTTGACGAGCGAGGACTTGCCGACGCCGGACGTGCCCAAGAAAACCGAAGTCGGATTGCCGGTCTGGCAGAGCCTAAGGAGTGCCTCAATGCCAAGGCCATTCTGTGTTGAAGTCTGATGGACATCGAGCTCTTCGCTAAAACGAGAGCGAAACTCGCTGAGTAAACGTTGGATATCGTCAGCGGTGACCAGATCGGCCTTTGTTAAAATAAGAGAAACAGCGGCGCCAGAATCACGAGCGGCGACAAAGAAGCGTTCGAGGCGACGGACATTGAGGTCGCTATTGAGGCTTGTGACTACGAACACGCGATCGATGTTCGCCGCGAGAATTTGAATATCCTCAGTTTCACCAGCCGCTTTTCTCTGTAAACATGTGCGACGTGGGAGAACCTGAGTCATCTGTGCGCCACCGGAGTGAAGTTCGATACGAACCCAGTCGCCTACAGCGGGCCAGAGCTGGCCTTTTTTTCGAAGTCGTCCGATAGGAGTTGCTCGGCTCAAGCCGCTAGGGTGCACAACTTCGAAGGCGCCTCGCGATTCTGAAATCACCCGGCCGGGTTCGGCTGAGGTCGGCGAATCAACGGCGGATTGCCAGAGATCGTCCCAGTGCTTGTCCCATCCCCAGGCTTTCATGTCGTTTTTCGGAATCAAAAAATTACCTCGTGGCGATGTCTGATCTTGTTATAGCCGATTGCCGCTATGAATTAAAGAGCGAAGGCGCAAACCGCGCTCAATGCGTTCTCGACGGACAAAATACGTACTCCAAGATTGATCGACTCAAAGCCATTGGCTTGAAAAAGCTCGGCTTCGTAGGGAAGAAAGCCGCCTTCTGGTCCGATGGCTACGATCGTGGAGGCAGAGGCGCGGAGCTTTTGCTGGTCATTTGTACCGTCTTTGGCTGTGACGAGTTTGCATTCGTGCTGGAACTTGGTGGCGACGTCTTCAACGAACGGTTTGAAATACCGATGAAATTGCAGGTTTGGGAGAATCGAGTCTCCGGCAATTTCGAGTCCATCAAGAAGGGCTTGTTGCAGAACGGGTGCCGCCAAAAGCGGAGACTGCCAATAGGCTTTTTCGACGCGATACGAATGCACAATGTGAATATTCTGAACACCATAGTTAGAAAGCGCGCGTAGGCAGCGTCGTAAGTTCTTCGGCCGCGGCAGCGCGAGAATGATATCGAGATTTATTTTTTCGGGCGGCGGTGTTGAGAGGTCTTCGATCTCCACGCTGTCGTCATCGACGAGGAGGCCGTGGCCAAGAAAGCCGTTGATGGCCCCGATGCGGAGCCGGTCTCCACTTTGAGCTTTCAAAACAGCGCGGACATGTTTGGTTTGTGCCGGTGACAGCAGAAAGCGCTCACCTGCTCTTTGGTTGTCGGCAAAGAGCAGGACGTTCACGCGATGAAACTCGGAAGCTTGCGAACGAAGTGGCAGGTGTATCCATCGGGATTTTTCTCGAGGTAGTCTTGATGATACGCTTCTGCGGGAAAAAACTTTGATACTGGAACAAGTTCAGTGCTGATCTTTGCCCCCCAGGCGCCGGACTTTTCGACCGTTTCGATCATCGTCTGGGCCTGTGTTCGCTGTTCGTCATCGTGAAAAAAAATAACGGAACGGTATTGCGTGCCAACGTCTCCGCCCTGTCGATTTTTCGTCGATGGATCGTGTACTCGAAAAAAGAAATCTAAGATCTGAGTGTAGCTGACAACGCTCGGATCGTATTTGATCTGCAGCGCTTCGGCATGGCCGGTATCGCCTGTCTTTACCAAGGTGTAAGCTGCGGTGCTTGCATCGCCACCGCAGTATCCGACCTCGGTATCGAGGACGCCAGGAATTTTGCGAAAGAGTGCTTCCATTCCCCAGAAGCAGCCCCCTGCGAGCGTCGCTTTATTTGTCATTCTCTAGTCCTCAGTTGCGCCGACGATCGTCAGCGGAAGTGTGAGTGATGATCCGGTCTTTGCCTTGGGAAACGAGTGAGCACGGAAGTGATCGGTGACTAATGTCGTGAGGAAGCGATGATCACGGTAAGCGCCTTCGGGCTCGGCCGAGGCGAGAGAGTGAGCCAGGGCGATCACTTTGCTCACCTTGCCGGTTGGAGCAATCACAATGCGATAGGCCGCTGTTCCAGAGCTCGAGAAGATGCCCTCATTCATTTTTTGCGAGAGATCGTCACCAAGATGCTCGTCAAATTGCGCCAAGGCGGTCTCGATTTTCTCGGTCGCTATCGTGCCCTTATAGTGAGGGCGTGGTTGGGTGAACCATCCATGTAAAACCAGTCGGCCTTCGAGCGGGTTCATCGTTCCCTGAACGGGAGAGACGCCGTGCGGAATGCGCGGATCAAATACAGTCAGTCGATTGAATGTCGGCGTGACGCGTTCGACAACATCATTCTCTTCAAATGATTGATTGCCAAGTTGTGACACCGAATTCCAGAAATTGAGCACGGCGGGTTTTAGCAGCATAGTTTCGCCGCCGCTAAACTGAATATCTTCTGGTGAAAGCGATAAAACAAAGGCCCATGGCCCGTGGGGGCGATCGGCATGCCAACGCTGTTCACAGCCATTGATATAACAGCTGAGCCAAAGTGGTGAGAGCGAACGGCATCCCAGGTGCTCCTCGCCGAAGGCGAGGAGCTCGCTTTCAATTTTTTTAAAGAGTGGCTCGGGGAAAAAGCGCACGGCCGGAGTGCGCAGATGAACATAGCGACCGGGTTTGTTCCAGAAGTCCCAAACAAAACGATCGGGAGAGTGATCGTCTTTGGTGATTTTTTCGAAATGACTGCGGAGCTTCGGCGACGTCTTGCTGAACTGATCAACGATAATGAGGCTCATGCCGGGCCTTTCTTTTTGAGTTCGATGTGTCTGAGCGTCTCGCCCCGAAGAAAGTACTTTCTTTCGAAGTGAGTGCGCGGTTGAAAGTCAGGGTTATCGGTGATGTTTATACGACTGTCCTCTGAAACATTCCAGCCGCGCAATGGCGCCGTGGCCAAAATTTCGTCGGCATAGTTCTGAACATTGGTCGCGAAAACCACTCGACCAGTGGGACTGAGCGCTTTGCTGAGCAGGTCCATAAAGGGCATGTGGATCCAACGTTGGGCTTTCGCTTTGGGTTCTGGATTGGGATAGAGGATATAGACTGACTCGATGCTGAGATGCTCAAGATGGGGAGGAAGAAGCCGAAGCGCATCGCCATGCACCGGGATGAGATTGGGCATCGGGCTATTGGATAAAATTCGTGACTTAAAACGAGAAAATTTATCGCGAGTGCGCTCGATGGCAATGACGAGCTTTTCGGGGTGATTTCGGCTGTAGGTGATCGAATGCCAGCCGACGCCGCAGCCAATTTCGATGACAACATCTGAGCGGCCATAGGCTTTGCGGATTTCAATGTCAGCGGCCTGGTCGCCTGCCGCCGGGGCGATCCAGCGAAAGCGGCGGGATGTTGGTTTCGCTGTTAATCGGTCAAAGTTCTGTGCCATGATATGATTATGGATACCAAGAACGCTGATAAAACGCCTCAAAAAGAACCCCTGAAAACCAAAGAACGACAGTTTATCGACCCTGCGCAGAGTAGTCGTGGAGGATTGGGTGGTTTTCTCGAGACCATGATGCGTCGATCGAAAAATTTGCTCCATATTCTCTTGGTCGCTCCTCTCTATGCGATAGGTTGCACTGTGATTGGCTTGGCCGTTGTTCCGGCGGTGATGATGATGCGGACCATTCTGCAGCTCACTGTCGACAGCTCGTTCTTTGTTTCTTCGTGGGCAATTGGCGCAGGTGCTGTCGCCACTATTTTCTTAACGGGCATTTCGATGATGTTTGTATTGCCATTCGCCAACTTTCTGTTTTTGTTTGGCAAGCGCCTGAAGCCCTGGCGGGGTCCCTATTACTCTCTCGAAGCAATTCGCTGGTATATCCACAATGGCGTCCTCTATATGTTGCGCTACAGCTTTCTTGAGTTCTTTACGCCGTCGCCGATGGCCGTCCTTTTCTATCGCATGATGGGAATGAGGATTGGTCGCGGAACCATCATTAATTCGACCTGTATTTCAGACCCCAGTTTGATCACGCTTGGCCAAAAGGTCACAATTGGTGGTTCAGCAACGATCGTTGGTCACTATGGGCAAGGCGGCTATCTTGTGCTGGCACCGGTCGAGATTGGCGACGGAGCAACGATTGGTTTGCGAGCCACGGTGATGGGTGGAGCGACAATCGGAAAAAATGCCCGGGTGATGGCGCATTCAGTGGTGTTGCCCAAAACACAGATCCCCGAAGGTGAAACTTGGGGAGGAGTACCGGCGCAGAAGATTGGATAGCGAGATCTCTAGGCGAGCTTTTTGATTTGCTCGAGCTTGCCTCGGGCGACGGTGAGCTCTTGGCGTATCGTCGCATTTTCTTTCTGCAGATCGGCGACTCGTTTTCGGAGAATCGTGAGTTCCTGGTTGGCTGCTTTTAGATCTTTTGAGTCTGCGGCTTCATTCCATGCGTGGGAGTCGAGCGATGTGACGACTTTGAGATGTGGAGATTCCATATCAACGGGATGGGGATGCGGCGATTCACTGACTGCCGCAACAGCCTCGGCCAGTGATGGTACGCCGGCGATTTCTTTATTCTGACTCAGTCGATCTTCGATATCGCCGTCGACAAAAAGCATCGGATCGATTTTGTCGAGTCGGATGATTCCCTCTTGGGTAAGCCGTCGTGTGGTCTCATAGAGCTGAGCATAGGAGGTCGCAATCTCGCCGGGCGAAGGGCTCAATGTTTCGATGAGATCTTCGACTTTACGCTTTTTAATGTGAGGAAGTGTGCCGAGTAGGCGTTGTTGAACTGCCGGGTCGAGACTCTTCAGCACAACGGCGACATTGATTTCGCGCATGGCACCAGTGATTTCGCCGATGACGGTGTCCGTCCACTTGAGAATGCGGTCGAGATCAATGATTTTCGCTTGGAGCGCCATGGCCCAGCGAGGATTTTCTTGTTTAATGATCTCTAGAAACTTGGCTTGTTTTGGCGTTCCACACGTCTCGAGCAGTGTGAGTAGTTGAACAAAGCCACCCGGTTTTTTATAGCGATCAATCATTCCCATGAGGTCTTTTCG
>JAEUWE010000510.1 GCA_016791465.1 Pseudobdellovibrionaceae bacterium | reverse complement strand
CCACCGATCTTGGCGATTGGGCAGAAGGCCGCCACGCCATTCCGGTTGAAACCGAAACTCTCACCGAAGAAGAGATGGAACTGCTGGCCGGCGCATTGGATGGTCATCCGCAAAAGCCGGTCGACAGCGAAGAATAGGACTATCTTCAAACTTTCCGCCACCAGAGCCCGTCGTGCTCAACGCGATCCCCAAGATCAGCCGCTGGTGCCTATTTCAACATTTTTAATGTTGACGAAAGAAAAACTCGCGATGTTGAATCGTGATGTACGCGAAAAGTGATTAGCAACAAGTAACAACAACGTGTCTAACAACATGTTTTACAACCAAGGAGACATACGATGAACAAAGCAGAACTCATCGAACTCATCGCTGGCGAGTGCAAAATGACTAAAGCTCAAACTGAGCGCATGCTCGACGTCACTATCGAGTCGATCAAAAAGACTGTTAAAAAAGGCGACGAAGTGAAACTCGTTGGCTTCGGAACATTCACAAAAGCAAAACGCAAAGCTCGCATGGGCCGCAACCCACAGACTGGCAAAGCGATCAAAATCCCAGCTCAGTCTTACCCAAAATTCCGCCCAGGCGCAGAATTCAAAGACATCGTTCGCTAGTCGAACGACATCGCTTCCTTCCGGAATCGATAGCAAGGAGCCACGGCGATTTTCGCGGTGGCTCTTTTCTTTTTTGGGGTTTTCGGACTGCCGCTTTCTTTCGACCCATGCTTGAATACCGGCATGAGCCAATCCCACGATCCGCTTTCAAATCTCGAGTCCTTCTCTCCTCCTGGACAGCCAGCCATGCTTTCACATATTGGCATCTACACAAGTGGTGGCGATTCTCCCGGAATGAACGCGGCCATTCGCGCGGTGACAAGGACTGCACTCCATCATAAAATCAAAGTTTCGGGTATTCTCCATGGCTATCGCGGTCTCCTCAATATGGAGATGAAGAGTCTTGAGCCCGGAGATATGGGCAACATCCTGCAACGCGGTGGAACGATTCTTCGCACGGCACGCGTTCCTGAATTTAAAGATGCACCAATTCGCGCCAAAGCGGCGGCCAACGTGCGAGCCGCAGGCCTCGACGCCCTGATCTGCATTGGTGGCGATGGTTCCTTCACCGGCGCACGGCTTTTGTGGCAAGAACACAGAATCCCGATTATTGGCCTGCCCGCCACTATTGATAACGACATTGCTGGAACCGAGTCGACCATCGGATTTGATACCGCCGTCAACACCGCACTTGATGCCATCGATCGCATTCGCGAAACCGCCGACTCGCACGAACGTCTTTTCATTGTTGAAGTGATGGGCCGCGACACCGGTTTTATCGCCATCGAGACAGGACTTGCCGGAGGCGCTGAAGAGGTTTTCTTCGCCGAATCTCATGTCACTGTCGAGCAAGCCATCGACGGCGTGCGCCGAGGTATGGCCCGAGGCAAGCGCAGCTCAATTCTGATCACAGCCGAAGGAAAAAAGCCCGGTCGCGCCTACGATCTTGCCGAACAGATTCGAAAAAAAGCGGGATGGGACGCTAAGGTCTGTATTCTTGGTCACATTCAACGCGGTGGTGCACCTTCAGCCTTCGACCGCAACCTTGCATCCCGCATGGGAGCCGCAGCTGTTGAGGCATTACGACGCGGCTACTGTGATGCGATGATGTCCTGGACTCGCGGACGCATCGATGCTGTTCCTCTGAAAGACGTGATCGGTCGCCACAAACGTGTACCAGAAGAGCTCATCAAGCTTGCACGCATTCTGGCGACCTAAGCTAACGCTGCGCAAAACCTTCCCCTTTGCCTGCCGCTTTTTAGTCGGTAGAGTGCTGACTGTTCGTTCACAACTCGCAGGAGGATGCCCCTTGGCCTCAGTATCACGTTCGTCACGACTTTCATTCGGTCTTTTGATTGGCGCTATGCTCGCTCTCACCGCTGTGAGCTGTACAAAGAAAAGCGCCACGAACGCCAACGAAATTCTCATCGGAGAGTACGGCTCCTTCACGGGAAGTGAGGCGACCTTCGGCCAATCGACCTCGGAAGGCTTGAAACTCGCACTTGACGAGCAAAATGCCGCCGGCGGAATTAAAGGCAAACCCATTCGCCTCATCTCCCTCGACAACCAAGGCAAGCCAGAAGAGGCTGCCGCTGCTGTTCAACGATTGATCACGCAAGAAAGAGTCGTTGCGGTCGTCGGCGAAGTCGCCTCGAGCCGCTCACTCGCCGCAGCTCCGGTTGCGCAACAGTACAAAGTGCCGATGATTTCACCATCATCGACCAACCCCAAAGTCACCGAAGTCGGCGACTACATCTTCCGCGTCTGCTTCATCGACCCCTTTCAGGGCCTCGTTATGGCGAAATTCGCGCGCAATGAATTGAAAAACTCGAAGGTCGCCATCCTTCGGGATGTGAAGTCCGACTACTCAACTGGCCTCGCTGATGTCTTCAAGGCCGAGTTTACCAAAATGGGCGGCGAAATCGTCGGCGATGAGTCCTATCAATCGGGCGACACTGACTTCAAAGCACAACTCACGCAGCTGAAAGGTAAAAAACCCGAAGCGATCTTCATCCCTGGCTACTACACGGAAGTTGGTCTCATCGCTCGACAGGCCCGTCAGCTCGGAATCAAAGCACCACTTCTTGGCGGTGACGGTTGGGATTCCGAAAAACTCTCTGAACTCGGACAAGACGCCATCAAAGGCTCGTACTTCTCAAACCACTACACCACCGAGAGTACCGATAAGCGCGTAACCGAGTTCATCGAGAAATATCGCAAGAAGTACAATGGTAAAACCCCGGATGGACTGGCCGCGCTCGGTTACGATGCCGGAAAGATTCTATTCGCAGCGATGGAGCGCGCACCCGATGCGACATCAAAGTCGATCCGCGATGAGATCGCCAAGACCAAGGATTTCACGGGCGTCACTGGCATGATCACAATCGATGCACAACGGAACGCGACAAAGAGCGCCGTCGTCGTTCGCGTTGACGGCAAGGTCAACCGCTACGTCACCACGATCATCCCGTAAGGTACCTTCTTCCCTTTGGCGACGCAGATGGTCGCCAAAAGGAAGCGGGTACCTCTTAGTAACCGTTCAGTTTGGCGTGCTCGAAAAATGGCGCCACTTTGTAGTCTTTTGTCATGCGGCCACGACGTGAGCTCGCTGGATCTGGAATCGCACCTTCATACGGGCGCCAATCAGTGACTTTAATCCATGTTGTGCTGAGCTTTTTCTTTGGGTTGAGCGGAAACAACACATTGTGCTCTTCCTCGTAGCCGTTCACGTTTCGCGATGATTCAGCCGCCGCCCGATCAACGCCGAAGGCCTGGGTGACAAGATCAATCATCTCGTCGAACGTGTAGTTGTTAACGTCCATGTAGCGTCCCAGCTGACCGATATTGCGGAAGCGAAGTGTCCCATGGACTTTGAGATCATCGAGCAGCTTCACCAAGCGTGCGGGCACATGCTCATTCACTCCGCGAATCAAAATGCAGTTCAAGTTGAGAAAAAAACCAACATCGGCGCAGTTGGAGACGGCCGCGATTTTCTTCTCGGCACAGGCAACACCATCTGTTTTGAGATAGACGGAATCATCATCAGCGCCATTCACAGAAATACAGGCAAACTTCAAACCCGCATCGTAAAGCGATTGCGCATACGATCGATCGGCCAATCGTAGCCCATTGGTCATGATGGCGGCTCGATGACCGTAGTGTTTGATGGCTTCAATGAGTTCCGGAAGATCTTTGCGTAGCGTCGGCTCGCCGCCGGTCAAACGCACTTCGGTACGACGACCGAGGCGCGAGAAGAAGCGAATGAGCTCTTCCTTTGGAACATCCGGGAGATTGCGCACCGGCGAATAGCAATTGGCGCATTCCATATTACAGCGATGAGTGACGTCGACACCAATTGTATAAAACTGGCTTTGCTCTGGTTCGACTTCGAAATATTTAATTCCTTCTTGCGCCAAAGTCGATGCCGCTGCCGATGTCGTCATACGCACTCCCATAGTGTCCGCTCAACTGAGCGCTTTTAGTCTTCCACCGATTGTCGCCATAAGAAAGCCCGCAAGATCAAAACTCAAACCGCGCGACAAATTGACTTTTTTGGGAAGCTCATGATGCGTACCGTGCATACCTTCTCCAAACGTGAGCCAGGTCACCAACGTGTTGTCACGCGGCTTGCCACCAATATGGCACACGCTGTTCACCACGGACGTGGCCAGAACTGTCAGCGCGACCGGCCAAAAGTAACCAAAGAGCACAGCCGGCCAACCTCCAAAAAAAGCCAAAACAAGAACACTCACACCGATCACGGTAAAATAGTAGCGCTGAAAGAACATCACGGGTCTCACTCGAAACAAGTCACGCACAAGCTGCGGCCGGATCACCCCTCCTGCTTCAAGATGCGACAGGTTCCAAGTGTTGGTGAGAATACGCCAAAATCCTTGATGCCGGGGCGAGTGCGGGTCCTCCGGCTGATCCGAGTGCTGGTGGTGGAGTCGATGAATCAAAGCCCATTCGACCGGACGCCCAAGTGAAGACAAAGTCCCAAAATACAGACAGAACCACGTAAACAGATGATCACCACTCAGCGCACGATGCGAAAGTCCGCGATGAAAACCGATGGCGATTCCAAATGTGAGATAGAGAAAATAACTGAAAACGATCGTCGGCGCCGCGGCCAACACCTGAGACGGCCACAACAAGATTGAACCCGCTGCAATAAGCAACGCCGTGTATTGAAGATGTCGCGCTGTCAAAATTCCGATCACTTCGCGCCTCGCCATGTACTGTCGCTCGCAAGATACTTTCAGAGCCGAT
>JAEUWE010000244.1 GCA_016791465.1 Pseudobdellovibrionaceae bacterium | reverse complement strand
CCGAATTCTCTCAGGCACCTTGAGCGTCCTGATCTTGCCAAAAATTCCGCCGTCAACGCCGAACGACTCATACTCAGCGCCCTTCTCAATCGCGATTGGCGCGAGCGGCCGAAGCCAAAGCTCCTGCCCCGCATCGCTGATCAACAACTTCCAAAGTTTTGCGCGCGCCATCGGAATCGACTTCGTCACCGACACCGAATACTCGCCCTTTTCATTCTGTCCTTCGATCTTTTTTCCGGTGTGATACTCAAAGCCCAATGCCACACCCTGCTGCCACCAAGGCGTTAGCTTGTAACGCTTGGTCAAGACCTCAACGATCTCACGATGTGACCACGAACGCGCACCGGCCTTCTCTAGAATTGCAATCCACTGATCCCAGTTGCGACCGGTGCCTTTTTGAACGGACGCACTGCTCACGCGTCCGATTTTTTCGATCGTCTCTCCCATTTTCTTGACGGCCATAACATTTCTTATGGTCTTCAACCTCCAAGATCAAGCGGGGGCCGCAAGCTCTTTTGAAGTTTCACGAAAATCTCGTCGACTCCGCATTCGACCGCGAAGTCGCGAAATTCAAGACCCACCCGCAAGCTTTCACGTTCTTTTCTTCCAAGAACGACTCTCGCCACCGGTCGAAGCTTATGAAGTTCCCGCAATCGCTTGCCAAGGCTGCCAAGACTTCGATCGACCTGAACGCGCACGCCTTTCTGATGAAGCTCAGCCGCCAAGGCCTCCGCCAGCGAGCGCTCAGCCTCACTCATCGGTATAACCGCAAGCTGCACCGGCGCAAGCCAACCCGGAAGACGCCCTGCCGACACCTCAAGCAAGATCGCGACAAAGCGCTCATGACTCCCAAGCGGCGCCCGATGAATGATCCATGGTCGCCGCTTTTCCCCGCCCGATGATATAAACTCAAGATCGAATCGATCGGCCGAGAATAAATCAAGCTGAAGACTCGCGATCGACTCCTCTCGCCCGTCGGCCAGTCGCATTTGCACATCGATCTTTGGGCCGTAGAATGCGGCCTCGCCGACCGCCTCGACATACGAAAGTCCTCGATCCCTTAAAGCTTTGCGGAGCAGGTCTTCACCGACTCTCCAAAGTGGATCGCCATTTTCGCTCTCCGAGAGCGAGAGCCGATAAGAGAATTCATCCAGTTCAAGGCGCCGGTAGCACTCTTCGTGCAGATCGAGCACGTTCGCGATTTCGTGAAGAGCCTGGTCAGGATCGACATAGATATGCGCGTCGTTCTGACAAAGACCCCGCACTCGACTTAATCCTCGAAGTGCCCCGCTGCGCTCGTGCCGATAGACCTGACCATATTCCGCCAGGCGAAGCGGCAATTCGCGATAGCTTCGCGGTCGACTTGCAAAAATCTTGTGATGATGCGGGCAGTTCATCGGGCGAAGAAAAAACTCCTCGCCGTCCGCTCGCATCGACGGATACATATCGTCTTGATAGAACTGCAAGTGCCCCGACTTCTCATAAAGTGATCGCTTCGCCAGATGTGGGCTAACGACGCGCTGATATCCTCGACGCCTTTCAAGCTCACGCATAAAGGCCTCAAGCTGGTCGCGAATGACCACTCCATTCGGAAGCCAAATCGGGAGCCCCGCCCCCACCTCTGCATCAATAAAAAAGATCCCCATCTCATCGGCAATCTGCCGATGATCCAATACATGTCCCATGAACGTTACCTCGTACGAAAGTTTTAAAATCTCAATAGAAACGTGATGTGTTGCGCGCCAGGATGAGTGCGCAAGAATTTATGAACCCCTCACGGGGTGGTCGTGAGAATCGTCTGCGCGTAGAAGGAGGCAAGTCGATCCATAGAGAACATACTCTGAGTATCCAACTTCAAAGACCAAAAATAAAATTAGAAATTCTTCGGTGATCCATAAGTGCCATCGTCGACCACTCATACCTAACGCAAGTCTTTAGAGAAAAGACCCCTTATGGCACCACCGACGACTAGGGTTAACTATTTTTATTTTTTTTTAAACAGGTTATAGTCATTCAGATGCGAACCTAGGGTCAGCTTAGAGGGATGTGACTATGACTGCTTTAGCGGTTCTGACAATTCTAATGATGCCGATTTACCTAGGATGGATGCTTTGCCTACTCGCGCCCATTCTTTTCCCCGCAATGATTCTCACCATTGCCGGAAGCCACCGACTTTTTATTTATTCCAAACTCCGAAAAGTTATTCAACGTCACAGCAAAACGATGACCGATGCGAAGGTCACCGATGACCAAAGCCCCATTGTCTCCTTCAGCGAATTTTTCCCAACTCTTCTCCTTAAACAAGAAGTCGTCGACGATGGTCCTGTCACCGGTCGCATGGACGTCGGCGATCGGCTCCTTGTGGCACAAGGATTTTTGCCAGATGGTCTGAAGCTGCAAATCAACGAGTGCTTTCGCACGAATAACGATGACCTCAAACTCATCAACGCTATTGGCAAAAAGCTGCGCGAGGCGAAGCTTGGGCGCATTGATGATTTGGTATTCCATGATTCAGTACACACAAAGACCATTTTTGCAGACTCCGGCCAAAACACCGGAGGTTCGTGCGATATCACGTTGGTCGACATGGATGACCAAGAGATCAACCTTGGTCTCAAAACACTTGAGTCTCTGGATTGGTTCGGACGAATGTCGCCTTCACACGAAACCACCGAAGTTCTCGCCAATCGCAGTATCCTTGCGACGGCACTGGGACAGGCGGGATTTGTGAATTGCCCGCTCGAATGGTGGCGCTGGTCTTATGGTGATCGATATTGGTCAGTTGTGACCAATGCGAAAGCTGCGATCTACGGCGCCCTTCCGCGATCAGGTTAACGTCGGATGACCTTCGCGCGCACGGTGTACAGAATCTAACCGGCGCGCGTCGCCGCCCCCACAAGTTCCACAAACTCACCCAAAAGATCGGACTTCAGCTCCTTACTCCCAAGGAACGGATTCATAATGCAGAGCCTGATCAGCACCAGATCCTCGCTATTGACTTCCGCACCCCACGCCGCCGACCATTTTTTTAGGTACTTCGCGTAGGCCGCATTCTCTCCAAACGCGAGTCTTGTTTTTGAAACAAAAAACGGCGCGCCGTCGAGATTGAGCTTCTCATACAGCGCCAGCGTCCGCGCATTCGAGACCGACGTCTTCTCACCCGGTCTTGCCAGCGCAAAGCAGAGCAAATTCGTTTCAGCAAATGGAGCAACACGCACATCATCAAGCAACGCAAGCTTCTCGCTCAGTTCGCGGCGCAGACGAATCGTCCTTGCCAGGATGCGACCGTAACCGAACTGATTAAAGCCCACCGCTCCCGCCGTCATCCACGTCGCCACCGCGCCTGAGGCCGAACGCGATCCCTCAAGCGTGAATAGCCCCTTATCCGACTTCTCCGAAAAATCCACGTACGGCGCCCCAAACGCCACGATCCGATAGTCTTCCCAGCGCCGACAAATAAACACACCCGACGCATACGGCACATAACCCAGCTTGTGCGGATCCATCGTGATCGACGTCGCCCGCGACATCGCCGCAAGCGACTGCACCGCAACCTCCGCTAAGGTACATTGTACCTTTTCGTCAGGACCCAAGAGCGTTCTAAAGAAAGCGCCGTAGGCCGCATCGATGTGATGCCAGATCTCGTTTCCAAGCGAGGTCTTTCGATCCAAGAGGTCGGCGACTTTATGAATCGGATCCAAGAGGCCCATCTCGGTGGTGCCGGCAACGCTCACCACTCCAAGAATCGGCTTTTTTTCAGAGTTCGCGCGATCAATCATCTTCTCAAGCTCAACAAGATCCAAGTGACCCGTTTCATCGAGAGGAATCGTCCACAGATTCTCAACACCAAAAACAAAGGCGCCCTTCGTCCATGAGTAGTGTTTGTGCGCCGGCACCATCAACACCGCATCTCGCGATGATCCGTGCAGCTCCTGCACACGTGCGCGCGCGCGAAACAGCATTTCAAAATTCGCGACTGTCCCGCCGCTGGTGAAATGGCCGTAGGGCTTTTCGAAACCCACCATCACCGCCAGCGCCTGCAGCGCCTCGTTCTCGATCTCGACGCCGACCTTCGCCGATTCCATCGAGATATTATTGGGATTGTGGAGAACCGTGAGGATATGCCCAAAAAGTGCCGGCAGACTGATCTCAGAGAACATGTGCCCGATATAGCGCGGTGAAAATTTCGGAATCTCGCCCTCAAAGCGATGCGCCAAGTTCGTCAGCAATTCCTCGGTGTGATCCTGCTGCGCCTTAAACTCGGCGACCGCCTGATCCCCGCCCGAGATCGCGCGGCCATCCTCAGGATGCACCTTCATTCGCCATTCAAAGTAAGACTTAAAGATGTGAAAAACCTGGTACTGAACCCAATCCTTGTTTTCGGCCTGGGGCCCCAGAAAGAAACTCTTTAGAGCGACGTCGTCATTCGAGCAGCGAGGACGACCGTGAGCAATTTGATCCATCAGGCGATGGAATCGCTACTTCCGGCGAAATTCAACAGGAAGGAGCCGGCCGCGACCTCTTTCTGCCTTCTCGCCACTTAACGCTCCACTCCTTACGAGAATCCCGGGGAATTCTGTCCCACCACTGCGTCTTGGGACATGAAAGTTTTCGTGATTCCCCTGCTTCGTGCTATACTACACGAGCTTATTTGGGGGCGTCCCGGTTTCGACGTGGGTCGTGAAATCCAAGGAGCATGCCGGGGCGTATGAGGACCTCGTTAAAAACATACACTTTGTAGTCGGCAACGATTACGCACTCGCAGCTTAATTGACTGCGCATGAGCCCGGTGAGCGGTTGCGGCGCCGGAACTCGTGTAACTTTAGCGACCTCGACTTGAGAGTGTTTTCGCCAGGCTCTTGAGTTTAAAAATGCTGGTGATGTGAGTCGCAGAAGTTTGTCGATGGACGTCTGCGCCTCGAAATTAAAACATCGACTAAGCATGTAGCCCGCCTTGTGACGGAACACTTACGGACGGGGGTTCGACTCCCCCCGCCTCCATATCCTACGGAACCAGGAATAGGTTCTAAGCTGTTAATATGATTAGATTCTCCCCTTTGGGGGAAGAGTCTTGTGGTTCCGTGGTTCTACAGGGAATCAACAGCTTAGAGCGACGTTTTAAAAATAGATGAGAGGAATTCTTGATCATCATCAGACCCACGGCAAGTCTTGCCAAGCGCATGAAAGAGAAACTCGAGATCACCGATGAGACATCGACGGCTCAAATGGGCGATTGGTACGCCAACGACATCGTGCTCAACCGAAAGCAGTTTATCCTGTGCGCCAGTTCGACTTCTAGGCTCGCCGTTATCTTGGATGCGGCTCCGTATGTGACCTTCCCGGATCGCCTGACAGACGCGGTCTCAGGAGTTTTAAGAGCGATTGGCGTTGACGAGAGTAAGATCCAAGAAGAGCGGGCTCAGATGAATGAATTCAAGCTGGCAAAGACGGCTAACAAGTCCATTCTTGGATCGCTCAATGAATACAAGTTCCAGCTCGAGACTTACGCTCACATGGAGCGGTTGGACTTCAACGACCCTTTGGAAATGTCGCTTATGCTGAGCAAAGTGATTTCGTTGGTGATACCTGAAGGGTATCCGAAAGATGCGGCGCTGAAAATCTTCGGGCAAGAGATTCCGAAACCGGCACCTTTGAAGGCTGTGGTATCGGCTGGACCAAAACTTTACGTTGTGAAGTGATCAGAGTATTTCTGCTAGGGCGCGATCAATTGACTCTCGTACGCGCTCGTCAGTTGCGAAGTACCTTGAAATGTCAAAGATACGAATTTGTTCTGTTCGCGCTGTCTGATCCTTAAGAGCGCAGGCCGAAAACTGCTCTCGGATGGTCGAGATGTAAGCGGCAGAGGATGCCGTGCGAATGTTTGAAGTTAGAAAATCGAGAGCGTTGGCGACACCCTGGCTTGTTCCGCACGACTTCGTCAGGATTTGTAATGCACGCTTCTGTTCCAGCAGGCGTTCGTACTCCAAGACACGCTTTGGTTTGAAGTAATGAACAGATTTAATAAGCGGATGGTTTTTCATCACAAGAGGGCTTGCAAGCGGGACTGCGAGCGAAATGCTTTCGCGAGAAATTCGATAGAACGATGAGAGATTTGGAACATACGGACTCGCAGTAAATCGAGGACCGTGTGTCGTTACGGCATTGATTTGTTCGTAGGTTTTGGTCACGCAGTTATTCGTCGCCAAATTGTAATCGGGCAAAGCTTTTTTATCGCGAAATGTCTTATCTGCCTCGACGTTTCGCAAAAGCTGTTTCACTGCGGAATCGCTAAGATCCAATTCATACAGGTAAACGGCGCGATTTTCCGCGACGTAACGTTGAATAAATGGAATTCCCTTTTCGGCGAAAACTCGAAACGGAAATGTTTGAACATCGAAAGCAGACCCAAAGGTCAGCTTAAAATCTTCGGGAACCTGAATGTTGTACTGATAGATTCGCGAACTGAAAAAATCCCCGCGCGAAGATGAAAATAGCAAAAAAGCATGGCCGAACATTCCCATGCCGGAGCCATTTCCGGCGATTCCCAGGTAAGCGTGGCGAAGCGAGTCGGTTTGAACCTCCTGGGCGATCGTCTTCGACGAAATCAGGATTAGAATGGGCAGAATCAACGACCTAAGGATGTGTCGCATTTTGTTCATCCTTATATTTCGAGGCGAAGTCTTTGAGAATCTGCGCCTCTTGGCTGTCGCTTGCGTCTCGTTTGATCGCTTGAATCATTTGAATATCAGTTTTATCGAAGTTTTCGATGATCCCTTGGGCCAGCGCTCGATCCGATTCGCTTATCGAAATTGAGCCCTCTTTTCGCATAAGATGCCAAGCATCGGTAGCGGTCGGTGCTAGGTAGAGAGCCAGGGTAACGGCTATTGCGACACCACCATTCATTACATGACGAACCCAATAGGATATCGCCATCGGAATTGAATAGAACTTACTTAGATACGAGTAGACGGCGGACGGCCCGCCTTGTTCAAACAGCCGGGCGTAAGTTTGATCAAGTCTAGCAGCGGTCAATTCTGTTTTTTGTAGCGGAAGCAGTTTTCTGAGGACAATCCCAAGAATGCGATTTATTGCCGACTTATCGGATTCCAATGAAGGCGAGTTGCGAGGGGTCGCGAAATTTTCGAGATAAAGCTTGTATGTCAAAGCATCAAGATTTTCATTTACAAAATTTCGAGACGATACTTTGTAAACGCCTAAGCGAGTGACGGGTTTAAATAGTATTGCACCTGCAACCTCCGCTATTTTCAGATTTACGATCGATTCACCGCCAGCTGTCAAATTGGACTCCGATGGCCAGGTAAGAACGAACCGTTCTTTTGATCCTGTGGCTGACCGGAGCAAACCAAATTTCCTTTTAAGCTTGATCTGATCCGGCTGGATGTCGGCGATTCGTACTTCGATGTCACGAGCTGACGAATCAAGAATTCGATTTTTGATGTTTTCGGGAACTTGTGCAGACTCAAGTACGTTTGAAAGACGGGCTTGAAAGGAACTTTTGCCTGCGGAAACACTTTGTTCTGTGATGGGTCTGAAGAGGCTTTCGCAGCGCCCGCCTGGTAGCGGCTGCGCGTGAGCCGTGTTGACGAACAAGAATAAAGGAAGAAGGACCTTGAGTAGATGCATGTCGATCCTTCTCCCGACAATGTTATTGAGCGATCAAAGCAACCTGAGCCATGTTGGCAGTCAGCTTTTGATATTTTGCAGCTGGGTTTACGAGGCTCACAACTTGGTCCACAGAAAGAGTTTGGCCGCTCGCACGAGCTTGCGAAGTGACTCGATCAACTTCTCCCGTCAAGCTTGCCAGTGTTGAAACTGGAACTTGGCTCTGGTTTGCTGCGGCGACGATCGCGCTTGAATCGTCGAGCAGTTGAGATCCGCTCGCTGCGAGACGAGCTTCTGAGCGTACTGAATTCCAGACTGCTTTTGCGTCAACTTCTTTGGCTTGAGCATTTGAAGTCGATCCAGAGCCGATGACTAGGCCGCCGATGATCAGGCCCCATCCGGCATAACCAAGATATTTGTTTTTTACGTACTCGTCATTTACCCAGGTAATCGTGGTCCCGAGGAAAGACATCGCTCCACCATCAACCTTGATGCCTTTGATTACGAGAGTATCTCCACCGGCAAACGCGGGTGAGACTGTTCCTAACGACAACGAAAGTGCTACGAGAGCTTTCACGAAACGCATATAGACTCCTTAAAATAATAATTAGATCGGCAGGATAGACTGCAAACCGAAAACCATCCGGATTCTCGTTTGGCTCTTTCATATTCGCGATGACCGTCGATCTCGGGTTACAGATAGGCGATTTTCGAGAAACCGGTGACAAATTTCGGCTTCTTTTTGATGGTTCTTGTGAATTCTTTAGGGTCTGCGAGGCTTGTTTGGTGCGTCAGCGATCACCCGCTCGCGATTGGAGTTAGAAATGATAGTTCCCGTGAATTACGAAGAACTTGAGTTTGTGAGCGAGGACAGGAACAGCATCTTCTTAAAGGGAGCCGACGGGGTCACGGTGAGCGTGCCCAAATCTTCCATCAAAGATTACGACAAGCTACCCGTCAGCGGGATACCGAAAAGTCAGATCGTTCGGATGCCTGATGGGACCTATCGCCGAATCCGAATTTCGTCGTAGCATTCCTGTTTGGACATCCATTGATCGTTACCGGACAGAAGGTCTTCCGTGACCCATGGGCGATCAGCCTTCCCAGGAAAAATCCTTTGATGCCTTGATTAACTTCCCGTTCTTGTCCCACTTCATCAAAAAATCTCCATGCTGATAGTCTTCGAGGCAATCGTCTTCCAAATTGAAAATTGGTTTTGCTAGCTTTGCGGTGATTAGTGCACCACAGTCAAATGAAGTGAGTTTGCAATTCATGGTCACGATGATGATGTCGTCGCCAAGACTCTCTATGAATTTGTGGAACTGCTCGACGCATGGGTAAGACATTGCATTCCTTCTCTCTCGCTTGGTTTTTCTGGTTTTTTTCATGATTTTCCTTTCGGTTGGTTGAATGAAACTGCGATTACTTTAAAATTCCGAGCTTGCGGAGAAATCGAAAAGAGGCGTCGCTGTTTATTGGGCCATCGGCATGGATCAGTGTCCGCATGCGCTGAGATTGGGAAGTCGGTGTTTGATACGATTGGGCGCTTTCGAGCTCGGTTGCGACGATCGAATTTGCAGCGACGTCTTCGATCAGATCAACTTTGGCGAGATGTCGGATTCTGCCTGAGCGAGTGGGATTTGAGCCTAGGTAGACAATTCTGATCAGCGATCCCGATCGTATGGGCTTCATCTGTTCATCGAGGTCGTTGAAACCATAGATGCTTACCAAATCGAAATCTCGTCGGATGCGATATATCGGCGTGCCCATTTTACTTTGGGATACTTCGACAAGGTTACCTTCTATGGGACCATCGAAGTTTTGCAGTTTCTGAATGTATCGGGGGTTGGTCTGCTGATCTGCTGGTTTGGCGTTCATCGAGATTCTCCGGGTTTGGTGACTCGATGAAATGGTGTCGGGCCGGAGGAGAAACGTAAGCGAGAACTTTTGTTGGCGGGTCACTTGGAATATTCCAGGCGAGCTAGTCGATGAAGTCGACCTTCTGGTTTTTCTTTCGGGCCGTGTTCGCAGACTGCTGATAGATGTGAGTGTATCGAAGGGTCGTCTCCTGGCGTGCGTGGCCTAGCCAGTATCGCGCCAATACGAAGTCCCTCGTCTTTCCCACTAGTTCCGTGCAGCGCGTGTGACGACAGCAGTGGTAGCTTTTGGGAGCGTATTTTGTCTTTGCGTAGGCAGCTCTCAGTGCCACGACGGTTTCTGATTGAGTGAGGTCCTCGAATAAGACGTAGTCTTTCGGATTCGAACCATAACGACACTGTTTCAATTTTGCCTCTTGGATTTTATACAGCTTCACAAGTTCATTGAAGAGGCTCTTGTCGATGATGGGGACAAGACGGTTATACTTTTCGGAAATCCTCGGCTTTCCTTTCAGGGGTTTTCTTTGGATGGTCCCGTTTGGCAATCGCTCTCTAATCTTGGTCGCTGGCTGACTTTCAAGCACGACGTATCCATAGTACGGAATTTTGTGATCTTCCAATGCAGTTCTGAGCACGTTGTCTTCCAGTTCACCGACATACAGGTCGTCTAGCGAGAGACCAAAGATTTCGTTGAATCTCATTCCCGTGAAGTACGCAGTCATGAAGAAAACTGCGACCAGGGGATCTGTTTCTTTCAGAAGACCATACACCAATCGAAACTCTTCCTCGGCCACCAATGACCCAGCATCTCGAAAATTGATTTTGCTAGCGGGAAACCCAGCGACTTTGTGCACATTGCTCTTGTCGACCAGATTATTTCTACCGAGATAATCCAGAAACACGTTGAGTGTTTTGATGCAGTGATTTTTTGTCGAATATGCCAGAAGTTTTCTCGAACGCTTTACGCCGAGAGCTTCGTCTTCAAGCCAATTTCTAAAGTCCTCGAATTGAAGAGACCAGTTGTTCGGGTTGTTCGATTTCTTTACGTCCAAAAAGAAAGCGAGCACGTAGTGATTCAAGTAGAACATCGTGTTTTTCCACGAGTTCGGTTGAATTTTTTTGCAGTATTCGGCATAGCGATCGGAGATCTTCGCAAACTCATAGTATTGGGATTTCCATTTGAGTCGGCGAATGATTCTGGATTTCGCACTTTCAAATTCGGCTTCTTTGGCCTTGGCCCATTCCTCGGCTTGCTCTCTTGAGTCAAAGTGAGGATGCTCTTGTTTCTTGAGACGGATTCGTCTTTCACCGTCCCAATAGACGAACGAAAAGTATTCGTCCCCATTTGCTCGGTTTCTAGTTTCGACTCTCATGAGCGCACCTCATAAAATGGTTTTAAAAATCCGGACATGAGACGAATTGAGAAAATCAACGGTGCGGTTTGGAGTTCGTCTGGAGTTTTGGCCGACTGATCAGGCGAGACAGAGGTAGTAGCCCTTGCGCCGCCTGTCGTACCTAATCAGTTTGCGCAACTCGGGGTAAGGGAAGAGCTCTTTCCCCACTTTGAATTCTCGCTCGTTGCGTTCGCAGGAAGCGCCGCAAGCGAAGATCAACTCTGCTTTGGTCGGCAGTATTTTTGCGTCTCTTTGGAATCGAAGATTTTTTGTCAGCGCTTTAAGTGCTCGAACAGTGCGTTCGCGAACGCGGATTTCTATTCCTTTGAATCGGACGATTTGTTCCTCAACACAGAACGAGAGTTCAGGATGGGGGTGTTCCCACTCCCACATGTCTTGGAAATTTCCATCGTCAGCCAATATGGCGTCCATTTCGTTATGACTGATTTCACTACTAAGCCCAACTCGATTTGTCATAATTAGCTCCTATTCATAGCTAAATTATGCCACGCAATGGGTCCTAAGTCCTAAATTAGCAGTTATTCGTAGCGAATAGTTGCAAATGCTTGAATCCACGCGAGATACTCGTCTCACATTGAGACGAGGTGACTGTGAACCAAGGACCTAAGAAGTTTAAAAGCAAAGAAGACATCAAAGCATTTCTTGAGCGAGTCAGCGGAAAGATGGAAATCGAGCGAGATGAGCTCGCAGGAAAACTTGGGATCTCCACGTCCGCCTTTTACGGATACATCACCCGGCGCGAGATTCCTCAGCGATCGTATTCTCGACTTGTCGAGATGCTCGAGGGAAAATTCAAGAGCGAATCAAACGTGGCGGTGCAGGATAACTTGGCGAAGGTCCAGCTAAGTTCCGTTTCAATGGATGAACTTGTTAACGAGATGGAGAAGCGTGGATGGATCGTGGAACTGAAACGAAAACCGCTGTAATTCCAGCCTTCTTTTGACGCGGAATTTCGCCGAAGAGCTTCGAAATATTCGGAGGCGAAAGTGAAATTAGAAGTTGGATCGTTCTTTACGTTTGAAGATCTAAAAGCTCAGTTTGGCAAAGACCTTTCATTTACATTCGTCACCAACCGGACCGTAAAGGCGATTGGCCTCGTCCCAGATATGAATGTATCCTTCAAAGACAATGTTCCCGACGTCGGCAGAATTATGGTTGCCAAAGGCGACGGGCGAGAAGCAGCGGCGCGACTACTGCGCGGTACCCAGGGGCCAATACCGGTTTTTGTTAAGGAAGCAGCGAACAAGTGGAAGTTTATCGGTGAGTACATTTTCAAAAACCTGTGGACCGACCCTGCGGATTTCCGACCTTTTCTCGACGAAGCACCTAAGAAGCTCGATGAGATCGTCATGGTGGTGGAAATGAATCGAGTAAAAGCGAAGGAAGTTATTCGTAGACCTAAAACTGCCTAGGTTTCGTCAGATAGCGAATCACGGCATCGTCGCCAGTGAGCAAGCCAATGCTCGGGGCCAACTGTATTAGCGTTGTAATTGTCTGTGCTTCGATCGCGAAGAGCGAGCCGCCACAGGTCGTCAAAACAAGCTCGATGATGTGACCGTGAATTCCGGGCGGATATTCGGTCGCCTTGCAAAATTCGATAAACCGCTCTGCGACGTCTTGTTTGTTTTCAGTGAAGAAGAAACCAAAATGCACGGCGTTCTGTGGGTTTCTGGCGATAAGAAAAAACCTCACCGGCGTGAAGGATTTGTCCAAGACTCGGTTCGACGAGGTCACAATATCAAAACCGTGGGCGAGAAGCGTCTTTAGGTTGTCTTGCCATCGGTCGCTTCGATGGTTTATCGAATCGAATCTTTCAAAAATATAATTCAACTGAAGCTCGAAACTATGAATTCGCTTAGGGCGATTGGAATTTTCCATCTCCGCAATTAGACACTTCTCCGAATCAATTGGATCCGACGAGCGAAAGAACTCGAAGCCTTCGCCTTGGAAGTCTAGAAAATAGATCTCGTCCATAGACCCATTCTAAAATTCGGTTTTCAAAAAAAGACATTTGAAGCTCACCCGTGCATCGATTCGATATGGTCATTATTCGGCCTGACAACCTGATTCAGCAGGCGAGTACGCAATGTACAACCCGACCAGCAAGTTTAAGTTGGATTCACATGTCGGAAAGTTGGTCCCGTCTCTCGGAAATCGGAAGAATCATTCGATCCGGAAGAACATGCTGAATTTATGAAGAAAGACATTCGGCTGGCCCAAGTTCTAAAGCGCGAACTGAAAGGGAAAGTTCTTTCGCGCGTGGCTAGAGAGGTCGGCATGAGCATTTCACTTCTTCACGATTGGTATTCGTCCGCAAGAAAACCGTCGGCGAAGAATCTTTGGCAACTAAAGGTGTTGGCTGACCATCTCGGACTCACCCTTGATGAGATTCTTTTCGACGATCAGGGAACGAAGCAGGTCATCAGTTCAACGACGTTTCTAGATCGCGGCATTCAATACAGGGTGAACATTGAAAAGATGAAGGGGCGAGAATGAGGCTAGTAATACTTTGCATGATGGCTGCAGTCTTGAGCGGATGCGCAACAACAGCACCAAAAGAAGATCTGCAAAGCATATTTTTGCTAGTTCGAGAGAAGAAATTCGACGAGGCAGAAACGACGTTGAGAGCATCGTCGAGTAAGTCCATGCTTGGAAAATTCGATTCGTATTCTGGGGAAAGCGTGAGTTCGGTCAGCGACTCAGGGAATTATATTTTCGCGAAGATTCGTAACATGATCGAATACTGTGATCGTCAGCTGGATGAAATCAAAGGCGCAAATATATCCAAATCGGAGGATGAACCGACGTGGGATAAATATAAATTGGAGAAGGCTAGGTCAGATTTTGTCCGTAGTTGCTCGGAATCCCACGAGCATCTTCAATACATTCAAAAAATCAGCACGGTCGATTTTCGACCGATGTTTCGCGATCTTAATTCAGATTTCAATGGCGAGTCGTCTCGCATCGAAAAACGCTTCTCGGATTTGAAAATAGCATCCGAGCAGAAGATCGCAACGGCCCGGGCTGCCAGGGAAAAGTTTGAACAGAGTCCAGAATACTACGAAAAAAAGTTGTGTGAAATGCAAGCCATCATTGGTGCCGCGAACTCGATCATTCAACGAGAGAACGATGCGGCAAAAGTTAGCGGCTACGTGAACAAGCAGAAGATGTATGAGGCTGGTCAGGCCGTTGTTATCAACCGAAAACGCATTCAGCATTTCGGTTCGGAGTACTCTACTAAATTCAGCAGAAAATGGAACGCGGCCGAGTGCAAATAGTTAGGATTGCCGCTTTACTGACGATCACCGTCTTCAATTTGAGTGCTGCGCACGCTCAGTGGCTTTGTCGTGAAGCCTCATCTTTTCGCGCAGGTAAAACGATCACTGCCTGTGGTGTTGGTCGTTCACAAGGTTTAGACGACGCCAGAATCAAGTCGAGAGAAAGCGCGGTCGAAGAATTTAAACGATTGTGCCAGCTTTCCTCTGACTGCGTCGATTTCGATTACACCGTGGTTCCCAAGAGAACTGACTGCGAAATCCAAGACGGCAAACAGATTTGCTACCGAGCCCTGGAATTCGAAATCAGCGATCGACGAAAGAAGTCCGTTTCGGTTGATGTCGATGAGTTGGAGCGTCAGTTGCGGCGGAATCAGGTCGAGGCGCAGCAGATTCAGAACCGAATTGAAATGGTTCGTCAGATCACGCGAAGCGAGCAGATTCAGTCGGATAAGAAGAAGGAATTGGCCGCGCTAGAATCAGCGCTCAACCAAAAGGAAGCTGATGAGCTTAAGCTCATGGATATGACTTCTAGAGAGACAGTTGCCTCCGGGAGTTATCGGTATCTCCACCAAGCGTACCGAAACAGTGTCAAAATCTCGTTTCATTATTGGGCGTCAAGGCTAAATTCCGACTCCGAGAACGACATCATGTGGCTCGCCTCTTATGAGAGGCGGCCGTTGGACTGGTTGGGTCTTCAGGTTTATGGAGGGTTTGGGCGCGGGCATCTCGAAAACCAGCAGAACAGCGATGGCGATGTGCCAACGCTGGGCGCACGCAATACGACCCAGAGCTTCAATGGCAGCGTTGTCTACGTCGATATGGGAATGGCGGCGCTCGTCTATTCTGGATGGCGTGGGACCTATTTAAAAGCGGATCTTGGGCAAGTGAATGGTCAGAAGGATTCTTATTCTGTCGCGTACAATGGGTCCGGCGTAGGATCCCCGGTGAAAACGACAATCGGTTTTTCAACCACCTACGCTGGTGCCCATTTTGGTTTCGATACGCGTGACGATAAAAAAGGTTGGGGCGTTTTCTGTGAAGTCGGTGCGAGAAAGCTGAATGTCGTTCCAACACCCGGCTTCATGGGGTCGCTCGGAATTAACTACGGCTTCTGACGAAGACCAAGCCTCACGACTTCCGACTTAATTTTTCTTGGGTATCCTCGTGTGTTTGCTATCGCACGCGCTTCTCGAAGCAAGTTGAGCCGTATCGAAAAATCCTTAGCGACCAGTTCCTCGATTTCACCGAGCGACAGCTGACATGCAATCGTTTTAACCCAGATCAACCTCTTGGCTCTCAGGATCTGTTTGTTGAAGGAGCCGTTCCTAAGTTGATACATGCTGAGCAAAGCCTGCGTGAGAAACTCGACGTCGCGAACTTGGTCGTTTTGAATTTCGAAGGTGAAGAGTCCCATCTCTGCAAGTTGACGGTTTCGTAGCTCGTCCTTTGCAGAGCTTTTAATGTGGGATTCGCCATCTACCTCGATGGCAACAGCTGAGGACCGTAGCGTTTTAAGGCCAAAGATAAGACAGTCCGGAACGCGATTTCCAACAACCATCTTGAGACCCGGGAGCATGTCGGAGGATTGGCTATCGCTTGGATAAATCTCGAGATGCTTCAGCTTGGGATGAGTCTTGATGATCCCGATGATGGTCTTTAGGAGGATTCGCTCTGACGGCGTCTGCTGGAAGCCGGAGTACTCGTGTTTTGTTTGGCAGGTTCGCTGGTACTTCTCGCAGGCGTGTCGATAGAGGAGCTTCAGCGCTTCGTCAGAGAGTTCAGGAAAGGCGCAATCGGAATCTCTTGCGAAATACGCTCGTCGTTTCAGGCCGGCTTTGTGGTTATACTTTTCTTTCGTTCTAGAGAGAAGAAAGTTGAACGCTCCGGTGCCCCAGGTAATTCGCTGAAGGTCGGCATCTTCTTTCGCTCGTTGTTCCCAAGGAACTATAAGAACAGAACTCATAGATAAAAGACTCCTATGGCAGCCACATATCGTAGCTACGGAAAATCAAGTGAATCTAATGGCATGATCTGTTTCTCAGCCGGTGTCGGGTCACTTTTTTGACAATGACCGTTACTACATCTTAACAAGTTCGCGCGAACCCATTCGTCTTCAGAACAAATCTTTGACCTTGTCGCGGCTCGCCCTCGTGAGGTGGAGATATTGCGACGTGATCGAAATGTTGCTGTGGCGAAGTTGGTCTCGAACGAACGTCAGTGATAATCCACTATCTAAGCAGACCGTCCCGTAAGTATGTCTCAGGCTATGCAGCGAATTTCCTATGGGAAGACCGACTTGTGAGAGCCAGTACTTGAACCGCGTGTGACAGTACGAGCGGCTTGGAAGCTTGCCGCTGACGCTGAAAAGCAAATCGGTTTCGGTTCGTTTCAGCGATTGATTCTTCGTCGTGTGCAAGTCCGTGAGTAACGCTCGGGTTTTGGGTCCGAAGTAGACCGTTCCCCTCTTTCGATTCTTTGAAATCTCGGCGCGAACAATCAGAAAGTCTTCGTGAATGTCGCCCCATCGGAGATTTAGTGCCTCCGAGATCCGTAGTCCGGTACTCGCTAGAAGGGCTATCAGGAAATAGTCGATGACATTTCGCACATCTTGCGGTTTCGATTTCGAGACGCTATTGATCGCAAGCAACGACTTTTCTTTTTCGGCCTTCAGGCGTTTCAAGAGCTTGCCTAGTTGCGCGTCGGTGAAGATTTTGTCGGCTGAGATCATGATTCCTCCTATGGGAGAACGTTTCATGGCCCACAGTAAGTAGCGTTCTTAAAGTCGTACATTGAAAGTTAAGTCGGGTTGCATAGCTATGCGAATTCAACAGCTTAGGATTTTTCAGAACGAATGAGTTGTTTTGTTCTGAAACGGGCTGGTCTTGGTGATTGATATTCGCAGATATCGACTTGGAATTTTCCAAGCCTTCAAACAGGGTTTAGAATCTGAAAACGTTCTTCGTCGGAATCGCAGAGACGAACCTGCAGTTTCGAAAGCTCTTGAACTAAAAATCGCCCGATCCTGTCCAGCGACTGTTGCCGATCAACCTGAATCAGAATTTCGAAACTCATTATGGGGATTTCGAGTAAGTCGGACATTTGGAACGTGAATGAAAATGGGCTAATCTTAGTTTCAATCAAGTAGAGGGCGCCGTCGTTCAGAGAAAATGCTTTCATCAAAGTTGCCTGCTCGCCTTCAACTACACTTTCTAAGAGCCGACATTCATTGCTTCTATCGAGGTTAAAAATGAAGAGCTCGTCGGACCGACCGTAGTGAAGCCGACGTTTCTGATTGCGGCATTGACGACAATACGAATTAAAGCCGTCTTTCGAAGCACGAGAATCGCCGAAGAACTCAAAGTTGAGAGTTCGTCGGCAAGAGACGCATTGCTTCGAATTTGTGTTTTGTGATGATCTCGACACAACTGGAATTCTACCAAGTGCGCGTCGATCGAGTACAAAATCAGCCATCCGTGGCCATTCCCCACTACGCCGCGTTTCTCCTAGGTTTTGAGAACTCAACTTTTCTGATGATTTCAGCGATCACCACCGTGGTAACAGCATTGCCAAGCGTTTTATACCGCTGATTGGTCGAAGCTCTTGCAGTCCAGCCATCAGGAAAACCCTGAAGCCGCTCGCATTCCACAGGTGAAAGAGCGCTTATCCGCCCATTCCGTATGAACTTCATCGAATTTCCGCCATCGACCGCGTAGCTCGCTGTGAGACAGTTATACACAGACGAATTCGAGAGATACCCGCCGAACGAGTTTCTCGATCCGAATCCTTTCATCTTCGTTATTTGTTTCGGCGTGAGATAAACACGCTCCG
>JAEUWE010000227.1 GCA_016791465.1 Pseudobdellovibrionaceae bacterium | reverse complement strand
GCGGCGGTGTCCAGACCTGCGTCTCTGCCGTCGCTGGAGACAGAGTTTCCCGTCCCGTCAGTTTATGATGCCAATTTCGCCATGGGCCCAACATCGGATCGGATACTATCCGATCCGACACGCCGTTTCAAGAAGCCAGTCCTCTCGACTGACAAGGCTTACTTTTTCCTGACAATCGTCTTCGCCACCGACTTTATCGCAGGAACGGCCTTCGCCACTTTCTCTGCCGCCTTTTTTACCGGGGCTTTAGCGACCTGCGCTTTCTTGATCGGCGCCTTGGCCTCCGTCTTGGGAGCCGCTTTACGCTTCCCTTTGGCTTTTTTCGTCGATTCGGCGCCGCCAGGCTTAGGAAGCTCACCGTCGTTTCGCGCTTTAATCAAATCCAACGCCTGCTCCAGCGTCACATCTTCGGGCTTCATCCCCTCAGGGAGCGACGCGTTGACCTTTCCTAGCTTCACATACGGACCGTAACGACCCGCAAAAACTTGAACCTTCTCTTCCATGCCGGGCACCGGACCAATTTCCCGGAGGGCCGCCGCTCGACCCCGCCCCTGCTTTGGCTTTTCAAAAAGTTCAAGCGCCCGCGCGAGAGTGACTTCAAACAGGCTCTCGCCCTTTGGAATCGAGCGGAAATCTCCGTCATGAACCACATAAGGCCCAAAACGCCCCAAACCCGCCTTGATCTCTTTCCCTGTCCCGGGATGCGACCCCAAAGTCTTCGGCAACTCCAAAAGCTGTAACGCCTTCGGAAGGTCGACTTTATCGACCTCCATTCCGGCTGGAAGTGAAACCCGCTTTGGTTTCGCCTCTTCGCTATCGGCCTCACCGAGCTGAACATAGGGTCCATAACGGCCAGACAAGACATAAATCGGCAGCCCTGTTTTTGGATCCTTACCCAAAGCGTCCGAGCCATTGAGTTTCTGATCGATCAGCTTATTAACCACTTCAGCCGTGATCTCCGATGGCGCCTGCGCATCAGGGATCGAAGCACATTGCTCACCCTCTTTTGTCGAACGGCAAACGTATGCACCATAGCGACCGACACGGAAGCTCAAGCCCTTCAATCCCTCAAGCTCAATCGAACGTGCATCAGCAGGATCAATTTCCTTTTCCTGCTTATCGACTTGCGGTTTTAAGCCCGCATGTTTCGCGCCCGTACCGAAGTAAATCGACTTTAAATATTGAATCGAATCGAGGTCGCCTTGGGCGATATCATCCAGCGCATCCTCCATACCACTCGTGAATCCAAGATCCACGTACTCTGGTAAATGCTGACGAAGAAGCTTCGCAACCACCATCGCTGTGAACGTCGGCACTAAGGCATTGCCGGCTTTTCGCGTATAGCCGCGATCAATGATCGTTCCAATAATCGAAGCATAGGTCGACGGACGACCGATGCCTTCGCGTTCCATTGTCTGCACCAGACTCGCTTCCGTAAACCGCGCCGGTGGCTTCGTCTCGTGCCCTTCGGGCGTGATCGACTTGGCTTTCACCGAGTCGCCAGGCTTCATTGCCGGCAACCGCACTTCTTTTTCTTCAAGCGCCGCCGTCTCGTCATCGCTTCCCTCAACATAGGCTCTCAAGAATCCCGGAAACTCGATCGTCATACCACTTGCGGCAAAAGTCGCTGGCCCTACTTCAAAGCGAACCGCCAATTGCTTCTGCTTTGAATTGACCATTTGGCTCGCAATCGTGCGCTTCCAAATCAAATCGTAGAGCTTAAACGGCAACCCAGAAAGCCCCGTCTCTTCCGGCGTCACCATTTCAGTACCCGCTGGGCGAATCGCTTCGTGAGCCTCTTGCGCACCTCGCGCTTTTTTGTCGTCGTAAGTCCGCGGCGCTTCCGGCAGGTACTCTTTCCCATAGAGTTTCCCGATGCGGTTTCGAGCCGCATCCAAAGCCTGTGTTGAAAGAAACGTCGAATCCGTACGCATGTAAGTGATAAAACCCTGTTCGTACAGCGACTGCGCCACTTGCATCGTTTCCCGAGCTGAAAGCCCGAGCTTTCTGTTCGATTCCTGCTGAAGGGTCGATGTGATAAACGGAGCCGGTGGCTTTCGTGAAACCGGCTTCTCGTCAGCCTCTGTCACTTTCCACGCAGCGCTCTTCACCTCAGCTAAAATTTTCTCTGCCGTCTCTTGATCGAGAGCAAGCGTATCGGTGCGACGCTCACTTAAGAGCTGCCCCGTCGTGCTATCAAAGTCTTTACCGGTGGCGGTTCGCTTGCCCTTGTAGGCAATCAGTCGCGAATGAAACCCAATCGAGTCTTTCTCATTCTCAGCCTGCAGGTCCCAGTAGCTCGATTTTTTAAATTTAAGCCGCTCATGCTCGCGTTCGACAATCAAACGAACAGCAACAGATTGAACGCGGCCTGCCGACAGACCATAAGCAACTTTCTTCCAAAGAAGCGGCGAAATCGTATACCCGACCAGGCGATCCAGAATCCGCCTCGCCTCTTGCGCACGCACCAAATTCACATTGATCTCACGAGTGTCATCCAACGCACTGATGATCGCGTCTTTCGTGATCTCGTTAAAAACCATTCGGCGAAATGGCACCTGTGGCTTCAGTGTTTCCACTAAATGCCAGCTGATACTTTCCCCTTCACGGTCTTCGTCCGTCGCCAGTAAAACACGGTCGACTTCTTTAAGACGATCTTTGAGGAGGCTGACGATCTTCGTCTTATTCTTCGGCACACAATAGATCGGTTCAAACTCGTGCTCAGTATCAACACCGAGCTGCGCCCATTTCTGCTTTTTAAACTTCTCAGGAATATCCTTCGACGATTGTGGCAAATCGCGAATATGCCCCATACAGGACTCAACGATGTACTCTTTCCCTAGAAACTTCCGGATCGTCTTTGCCTTTGTCGGCGACTCGACCACCACCAGGGTTTTTCCCCCACCGGTCAATCCACCCTGACTTTTTGACTGCGCGCTTTTTTTCGCCACGTTCGATGCCACCGCTCAATGATGTTGATGCAACGCTTCCGTCACTATTCACTGATAAAGTGGGCTGAACCGACCACTTCGCGCAAGCGATTTTTACCTGGACCATCTTGAACGGCGCGGCAAGACCTGGTCCGATGACTGATATGAACTCTCTCGATCAGTTCCAAACTCGCGGCGTTCACACCATCTTTACCGACATCGATGACACGATCACCGACGAAGGTCAGCTCGGTCCTGAGGCCTATGACTCGCTCTGGCGGCTCCATCGTGCGGGAATGAAAATCGTTCCCGTCACAGGGAGGCCGGCGGGCTGGTGTGAGATGATCGCGCGCTTCTGGCCCGTTCACGGCGTCATTGGGGAAAATGGCGGCTTTTACTTTCGCTACGTCAACGACGCGACCGGCAAACATATGCGCCGGCATTTTGTCTTTACAGAGGCCGAACGCGAAGCCAATCGCCAGAAACTCGAGAGTATTCGCACCGCTGTCCTCAAAGAGGTTCCCGGTGCCGCGGTGGCGAGCGATCAATTCTCCCGCCTGATGGATCTCGCCATCGACTTTGCCGAAGATGTCGGCCCACTTTCCGACAAAGACATCAGTCAAATCGTCGCCATCTTCGAGCGCTTTGGCGCCGTGGCCAAAGTCAGCTCCATTCACGTCAACGGCTGGTTTGGTCGGTACGACAAGCTTTCAATGTGCAAAACCTACTGCTCACGCGAGCTCGGCTTCGACTTCACTCAAGAGAACAAGAAGGGCTCAATCATCTTCTGTGGCGACTCTCCAAACGACGAGCCGATGTTCGAGGCGTTCCAAAATTCATTCGCGGTCGCCAACATTCGCCGCTTTGAAGCGCGCCTCAAACATAAGCCCGCCTTCATCGCCTCCAAAGAAGGCGGCCACGGTTTCGTCGAAATCGCAAACCGCCTTCTCGCGATCAAAGCATAAAAAAAGAAGACAGCCCCAATTCGGAGCTGTCTTCTTTCGTTTTCAGTCTCTTTGCGATTATCGCTTTGGCTTGCTCGCTCCAGCATCTCCACCCGGTGCTCCGCTACCCAACAATGCCGCAAACGGATTGTTGAATGGCTTCCCACCTGGGCGCGGCCCACCACCAGGGCCTCCACCAGAATGTGGTCCACCAGGACCGCCCGGACGAGGTCCACGATCACCACCGCGATCAGCTGACGCCGCACGCGGTCCCGGTCCCCCCGGAGCGCCAGGCGCCCCTGGACGAGGTCCACCACTCGGTCGACCGCCAGCCGCCGGCCGACTTCCACCGGCCGCTGCCGAAGGCCGTGGTCCACCGCCGCGCTCTCCCGAAGGCCGCGGCGCCTCAGCCCGCGGCGCGCGCTCACGAGGAGCACCGGCCTCTAAGATCATCGACAGCGAAATCTGGTTTTTCTCCAGATCCACACCTAAAACGCGAATCGTCACCTGATCGCCCGGATTCACGACCTTGCGCGGATCATCGACGAACTTCGTCGAAAGCTCCGAGATATGAACCAGACCGTCTTGATGAACGCCGATATCGACAAACGCACCGAAATTGGTCACGTTGGTCACGATACCAGGGCAAATCATGCCCTCTTTGAGATCCTTCACTTCGAAAATATCATCGCGGAATGCGAAGACCTTAAATGGATCGCGCGGATCGCGTCCCGGCTTTTCAAGTTCACGAATAATATCGTCAAACGTAAATTCACCGATGATCTGCGCCCACTTCGTTCGAAGCCCCAAGAGCTTCTTCGCGCCATCACCCAAAAGTCCTGTCACAGGTACGCCGACTTCGGCGGCCATATCGCGAACTGCGGCATAGCGTTCAGGGTGAACTCCTGTTGCGTCCAAAGGATGCTTGCCGCCTGGAATTCGCAAAAAGCCCGCACTCTGCTCGAACACCTTCGGAGAAAAACGCCCCACCTTCAGAAGCTGATCGCGCTCACTGAACAGTCCGTTGGTTTTACGAAACTCGACAATGCCCTTTGCAACCGTCGGCCCAATGCCCGCGACGTAGGCCAAAAGCGGAGCCGAGGCCGTGTTCAAATCAACACCGACACCGTTCACGCAACTTTCAACGACTTCCTCAAGCGACTTCTTTAATGCCGTTTGCGAAACATCATGCTGATACTGGCCAACGCCGATACTCTTTGGATCAACTTTAACAAGCTCAGCCAACGGATCCTGCAAGCGACGCGCAATCGAAATCGCGCCGCGAACTGTCAGATCCAAATCGGGAAACTCTTCACGGGCGACATCGCTCGCCGAATACACCGACGCACCCGATTCGCTCACCAAAATCACCGGCACTTCAGCGCCAAGTTCTTTTAAGACTTTTCGAATAAACGTCTCGGCCTCACGACCTCCGGTACCATTACCGACAGCGATCGCATCGATCTTAATTTGCTTCAGTACTTCTGCAAAAAGCGCCTTTGCTTTCTCATGCGCGCCGTCACCAAGAATCTGTAGCACCGTATTCGAAATAAAATTGCCCTGCTTATCAATCAGCGCGACCTTGCAGCCGGTGCGAAGACCCGGATCAACTCCGAGAACACAGCGCGGTCCAAAGGGGCTACCGAGAAGAACTTTTCGCACGTTCTCAGCAAACACTGTGATCGCGTCTTTATCTGCCTGATCCTTCAAGGCGCGATGCACTTCATTTGAAATCGACGGATGCACGTGGACCGTGTAGGCGAGTTTTGCGCACATCTTTAAGAACTCAAGAACCTTTGCAATTTCGGCATCGCCAGCCGCAGCCTTTGCAACATCCGACGTATGCGTCATCTTTTCAAACAACAGCAGGTTCTCGGTCTCATCGCCTTCGACCGAAACCGTCAGTTCTTCTTCTGTCCAACCACGCCGCATCGCCAAGTACCGATGCGAAGCTTTTTTATCCATTAAGCTTTTTGCGAGCTCCGAAAACTCCGCATACATCTCGAACTTCGAATGTGGCTTATAGCCCTTCGCCTTCTTCGAAACGATTCGTCCCTTCTCAAAGAAGTTGGAACGAATTCGCTCGCGCAAACTCGGATCATTCGAAAGCTTATCGACAATAATATCTTGAGCGCCCTTGAGCGCCAGATCATAGGTCGCATAGCCTGCAGCCACATTCAGGAAATCCTTCGCTTTGATTTCCATCGTAACATCAGGCTTTTGTTCACCATGACCGATCTTCCATAGCCAATCCGCCAGCGGCTCAAGCCCCGCTTCACGCGCCAGCGTCGCCTTGGTCTTCTTCTTTTTCTTGAACGGACGATAGATCTCTTCGATCTCGCCAAGATCGTAGCAAGTCTCGATTCGCTTCTTCAGTTCATCCGTGAGATTTCCCTGCGAATGAATCTCCTGCACAACAAACTCACGCCGTTTGTTCAACTCGGTGAGCGTCTCGTTGGCTTCAATTACGGCCCGAATCTCGACCTCATCAAGCCCACCGGTTTTTTCTTTCCGGTAACGCGCGATAAAGGGAACGGTTCCGCCTTCAGCAGCAAGCTCGAGAACCGCTTGTGCCGACTTCAGTGAAATGTTCGCGAGAAACTTCTCGCGAAACTCAGGAAACGAAATAGTTTGGATGGTCATAGTGCTAAAAAGGGGATCACTTATGGCGGTAAAGAATCAAGCCATTCGTTGGGTCATAGGGCGACACACCGACAGTTACTTTGTCGCCAACAACGACGCGGATGTTGAAGCGGCGCATTTTGCCACAAAGTCGGGCAATAATTTCGACATTATTTTCAAGCATGACCTTATAAAGGCCCCCCGCGCTTGCGTCGACAATCTTACCTTCCAACTGCGCCAAATCGTCTTTCGCCATCCGAGTCCTTATCCTTTACCTGCGTTACGCCTTGTAGTTTGAAATCAAAAACTTAATGCCATCCTGGAACAAGATCTCGAGCCGATCATTTTGATTGGTCAAGATATAGCCCCAACCCAACACCTTGTGCTGGATAGGCCCCCGAGCTTCATACCGCTCTGTCATCTTATATGGAACAGGTTTGATCGCTTTTGACTTCTCTTTAAGCGACGCCCACTGCGCCTCGAGGTCTCCAGAACGATCAATCTTCAGATCGTCCTTCTTTTTCTTCTTCTCTTGGGCCACTTTTTCAGCTTCCACAGGCCCTTTCAGACTCATCGCAGCACGCCGCACGGCCGATGGATCCTCATCGAGAGGCTCAACAGCAGCGAGATCAACAGCACCTTCAAGGTCTGAGTCCACGATGTCCGTCGTATCAAATTCGCTATCCAGTTCAGCTACAACGTCAGCTTCAGGTTCAGGTTGCTTTTTCGCGACCTTCGCCACCTTAGCCGGCGCTTTCTCGGGCACAGCCTTCAAAGGAACCGACTTCACCGCCGCTGACTTGGCTGCTGCCGTCGACTTCACTTCCGCCTTTGCACCCGCTTTGACTGGCTTGGCTGAGGCCTTACCGGTCGGCTTTGCCACCGGTTTTACCGACGCCGCAGCCTTCGCCGTCGGCTTCGCCGCTGGCGCTTTGCTGGTTGGTTTCGCCTTCGCCTTCACGTCTTTCGTCTTAGACGCTGGCGCTTTTGCCTCTTGTTTCTTAGGGGAGGGTTTCTTCGAAGCCTTGTTCGAAGATCCGCCCGAAGTCGTCGCCGCTTTCTTTGCAGCCATCCATCCTCCGATGCGGCGCGATACACGCCGCAGCCGACTCAGCACAGGTCGCTCCTCAATATTCGTTAAAACAGCTTCACCGTAGAGGACCAGCTGCCATAAAACAAGTGTGAAGATGATCCAACTTACGACAATCGCAGACCATTTGAGTTCACTCGTGACCGAACACGAGGGTTCACTAGAAATCCCGATCACCGGCGTCTCTTCCCCCGAGGAAGCACAGGCTGGTTCCATCATATTTGTTTCCCAGCCTCATCTCCTCGAAAAGGCGCTCAAGAGCTCCGCCACGGCGCTTGTTCTCGGGCTCGGAATGAAGACTCGTCTCAATGAGCTTCGCGAACTCATCGGAGGTCGCCCCATTCTCTATTCGCCAGAAGCCGAGCGCGCGATGCGCGAAGTGATCTTCCACTTCTTCCTCAAAACTCCGCATCTCAACACCGACTTCGATGCCACTGGCTCCCTCATTCATCCAACAGCCATCATTCACCCCAGTGCAAAACTGAGCACCAACGTCCGCGTCGGACCCTACTCGATCATCAGCCGCGACGTCACAGTCGGCGCCGGCACCACAATTGCGGCGCACGTGAATATTGAACACAGCACGAGCATCGGCGAACGCACAGTTATTCATCCTTTTGTTTACATCGGCCACTCATGCGTGATCGGCAACGAATGTGAGATCAATCCCAATTCCACGATTGGCAAAGAGGGTTTTGGCTACGCTCACGATCTGAAATTCAATCACTACCGAATCCCTCATCAGGGCCGTGTGATCATCGAAGATCGCGCGCACCTCGGCGCTCGCAACACCATCGATCGGGGAACTTTCGGAGATACACGCATTGGCCAAGGTGCTGTGCTCGATAACCAGGTCCACATCGCACACAACTCATCGGTCGGGGCGAACTCGATCATCACGGCAGGCTTCCGCCTTGCCGGCTCAACAAAAATTGGAAAAAACTTTGTCGCGGGAGGAAACTCCGTTGTGACTGGACACATCGAGGTCTGCGATAACGTCCAGCTTTCTGCGGTGTCCGCCGTCAGTAAAGCGATCACCAAACCTGGAAAGTATGGCGGCAACCCGCTGTTACCCCTCCAGGATCATATCCGCATGAAGGTGGCGATGACGAAACTCCCCGCCCTCCTCAAAGCGCTCAAAATCAAAGACGAAGACTAGCGCTTAAGCCTAGTCGCACGTGCACGCAGACCTCGCGCAAGACTTCCCGGACCAAAATGCCGCGGCAAAAGCTCCGAGAGCTCAAGACACTCTTTCACGCCATCAAGATCACCGAGCCATACGCGCGTCTTCTCATCCGAAAATTCGCAGAGCACCTGCAGGCAAAGCGCACACGGCGGAGCCGGCGGCTCCGAGTCTGTCACCACAACAACATGGCGAATCTTCCGAATTCCCTCAGCCACCGCATGCAGCATCGCATTTCGCTCAGCGCAGATTGTCGCACCGTAGGAGGCGTTCTCGACATTGCACCCCGCCAGCACTGTTCCCTTTTCATCGATCAGCGCGGCGCCGACCTGATAAGCTGAATACGGCGCATAAGCTCGCTTTCGCACATCGCGCGCGACCTTCCACGCCTTCACAATCGTCTGAGGAACCTCGAGCTCCGCTTTGGGCCGCTGCTTCGCACTCTTTTCTTTTCCGATCTTGATATCCATCATTCCTTAAGCGTAAGGCGATCTCCGTCGCTTGCCAAAAGGCTTTGCTTCAAATACGACGCAATGAACAAAGGGAGGATCAATTATGAGTTATCAGTTCTACAAAGTTCTTCACGTGGCCTCACTCTTTCTGCTTTTCACTTCACTTGCCGCCATCGCCTTCTCGGCCGCCGACAAACGAAAGCCCTGGGCTGCCCTTCACGGCATTGCAACGCTGGTTGCATTTGTTGCCGGTTTTGGTCTGCTCGCCAAAATTGGCGCCATGAAGGCCTTCCCATCGTGGGCCGTCGTGAAAATCGTGATCTGGCTCGCCCTCGGGGCAATGCCAGTCATTCTTCGCAAAAAGCCAGGCATGGCTCTGCAACTTCTTCTAGCGTCCGTTCTGCTCGGCGCCGTCGGCTCCTACACGGCGGTCAACAAGCCTGGCCAACAGGCCGCCGTTGAAGAAGTCCAAGTCGCACCAAGCGAAATGCCTACAGAAACTCCGCCCGCGACAGAGACACCGGCCAACTAACTACTGGTGGATCACCTGCTGCGCTACGGACACTCCCGTAGCGCAAATCACTGATTCACACTCACGACACGCCATACTTCCGGCGCCGGAAGCTGCGACGCGCTATCCGCCGCGCGGACAAGCCTACGCCGATTGCGCCCACAGCAACCGCTATGGAACTCGCCCAAGAAACTCAAGCACCAGTTCGCGACGCTTCATTTCATCAGCCCCGCTGAAGCCGTGACCAGCGTTTGAAAAATAATGAATCTCCGGTTTCCGCCCCGCCTGAGCCAGCGAGGCCTCCACTCGTCTCGTTCGATCAACCGGCCAAACCTCATCCTTCTCACCAACCGTGATCAGAATGGGCTTGTCGTATTTCTCTATTTCAATTCGCGCACCCTCTGAAATACTTTTGCCGGCAACAAGCCAAGCGCTTACACCGTACGGCAATAGCGTCGGATCATTAGCGCCACATGCTCTGTTCCAGCGATAATCTGTCTCCACAGAACCACTGGGACACTGACCGACACCTCGTTTACAAAGCCAACAAATTGGATCCCACCAACTCCAGTTGAATGGACCAACAAAGACATCACTCGGCGCATGAGCGATCAGCGCGCTTGGCTTACCGTCGTCCATCTGAGCCATACTGCCCGCAATTAGCGCTAACTCTGCTCCTCGCGAAAATCCGTAGACGACAACTTTGCCATTGCTATGATTTTGTTTTCGAAGCCATCGAACCGCATTCAAAACAATGCCAGCTTCGACATCCTTTAAAGTTTCCCTTCGCCCAACCAAACCGCGATTGCAGTCGAAGTAACAGAGCACCAAAACTGCGTAACCTTGAGTTGCCAAGACATTGGCTTCGCCATCAAGAGAGTAGGCCGAGCCACCCTCGCTCCCATGGAGCATGACGATAGCTGTGTGCTGTGCCTGATCATTCGGCAAGTAAAGCCGTGAACCCAGAAATGGAGTTACAGCCCCTTTCACAGGATAACCACTGGCCATTGCGCCAACCGAAAACAGCGCCATCACAATCGCCACCAGAAGTTTCATATGCACCTCGAAATATCAGAACATTTCGTATTTAAGCAAACGGCACTCGATATTGCCGTTATAAACCGGCGCGCGACGAGTCGCCTTGAGCTTCATCGCCGACGAGAGCTCGGGGTCGCCCGAAAGCACAAACGCCGTCCAGCCCTTAAAGCGATTCTTCAGCGTGAATGCAAAATCCTTATAGACATCTTTGAGCGACTCTTTATTTCCCAGACGCGTGCCGTAGGGAGGATTTGTAATCACCACACCTTTTTCACACGGTGCCTCAAGCGTCTCCATCGCGTGCCGACGGAAGACCACGATATCATCAACACCGGCCTCTTTCGCATTGGCCTTCGCCGCTTTGATCACCTGCGCATCGAGGTCATAGCCGTAGAACATCGGCTGTACTTTCTCGACACCCTCTTCATCTTCAACCGTCAAACGAGCGATCAGCTTCTCGGTTGCTGTCTCTTCGACATCCAAGACCGTCTCAAGCTCTTTTTTAAAGACCTCGCGGTCATAGCCCTTCCACTTCATAAATCCAAAGCTCTTGCGAAGTGTACCTGGCGCCATCTTCTTCGCCATCATCGCCGCTTCAATGAGAATCGTTCCCGAACCACACATTGGATCCACGATCGGCGTTACGCCATCCCACTCCGCAAGCTTCAAAAGCCCCGCAGCAACATGTTCTTTGATTGGCGCTTCGCCAGTCGCCACTCGGTAACCGCGCTTAAACAGCGCATCGCCCGAGGTATCAAGGCTCACATCAAAATGATTCTTGTAACCGCGAACAACGATCACCAGGTCCGGGTTTTCATTGTCTACCGATGGACGCGCGCCCAGCTTCTCGCGAAACTGATCAACCACCGCATCCTTCACCTTCATCGCCACAAAGCGCTGGTCCTTAAAGGCGCACTCACGAACGCTCGCCTCAACCGCCAGCGTTCCGTCGACTTCAATCATCTTCGTGAAATCAAACTTCAGAATGTTGTTGTAGAGGTCTTCGTTTTTATAGGCCGGGAAGCTCAAAATCGGCTTCACAATGCGAGTCGCCGTGCGCAGGCGAAGATTCGCCCGCATCACCACCGACCAGTTGCCGTCAAAGAAGACTCCGCCCGGTTCTTTATCGAGATTCTTCGCGCCAATCTCAATCAATTCATCATGAAGCGCGTCCACTAGACCGCGCGAAGTCATCGCCAAGTACCGAGCCATCGTTCACTCACGTTTCTTTATAATTTGGACCGCCCCCACCTTCGGGAACCGTCCACGTGATATTGTCTGCCGGGCACTTGATGTCACACGTTTTACAGTGAATGCAATTCGTATAATTCACCTGGAGCCGCATTTTCTCGCCTGTCTCCTCAGGAACCATCTCATACACCGCTGCCGGGCAGAAATGGTTACAGGGTGAGCGGTATTTTTCGTAGCACACATCACGGCAATGATCGGGATTGGCAACCTTCAAATGGTTCGGCGAATGCTCATCGTGCATTGTTCCGGTCAAATACACGCTTGAAAGCTTATCAAAGAACAAAACGCCGTCCGGCTTCGGCAGCTGAGCATCCTCATGCTCCCAGCCTCGAGATCCC
>JAEUWE010000193.1 GCA_016791465.1 Pseudobdellovibrionaceae bacterium | reverse complement strand
AGACCAAAACCCAAAACAAAAGCCGTTGCGTATCCCGCAACGGTTCCTTTTGTTGAGTTTCTCAGAGCCATCCAAGCTTTGCTGGTCATTCCCCGACTCCCATAAATCAAAAAAACAGTTTTACTTCATGAGCTCTTACTTCATGACTACAGCAAACTTGATATCGCTATAGCCAGCGTGTGCTGAGGCCTGAACGATACTCGAAAGCTGCTCGTACTTCACACGGCGGTCCGCTTGGACCGTCAGCATTCCCGGAAACTCTTCGCCCGGCCGAGTTTCTTGAAACTTCTTGCGAAGATCGAGAAGCGCCTCAACCAAACCATCACCGCTGACTTCTTTGTCTTCGATGTAGACTTTGCCGTCGTCAAACTTCACGACTGGGTTGCGCTCGAGCTGGTCGCCAGCCGCCGCCTTTGGAAGCTCCTGACCTTTTCCGAGATAAAGAATCTCGCCAGTCGACGAGAAGCTCATCAAGAGGAAGATCACCAAAATCGAGAACGCATCGATCAGCGCCGTCAGCAAAAGATCGGCGACGATATTGCGATGCTTTCTCTCGCTCTCAGGAGCGATGATCGACGATTCGCCGATCACGCTATGAAAGGCCGTCTGTTTAACAATACTTGTGCTCAACATTGACTTCTACCCTTCTCAATAAGCCCTATCAAAGCGGCGCAACGCCAAGATCGATCAGACCCTCTTTCTTAAAAGAGTCCATCACGTCGATAATATCTTCGTAGAGAGTTGCCGCCTGCGGCTGAATCAGCACTGTGGTCAGCGCTGGCTCTGCTGCTTTGAGATCTGTCACAAGACCCTTTAAGGCCTCGAGATCAGGTTTTCCCTCTTTACCTTCAATTTTCGCTTTTGCGAGTTTTGCAGGAACGCGGGCATCACGCACATCGAATGCCACGCCACCCTTGCCATCCAGTTGAACCCAAACTGTCGGCTTCTTTACCGACTCGCTCGCCGGCTGTCCGCCCACCGCTTGTTTCACGTTGAGAGCTCCCACGTGGAGCCACACCGCTGTCAAAAGCAGAAAGCAAATACAGACCGACAAAAGGTCAATCGCAGGAATCAGGTTAATCTCGAACTCGAGATGCTTCTTTTTGCTCATAAGCCTCTCCGCTTTCGCGTGAGTTTAAGCGTTAATCTCAAACAAACACGATTAAGCGTTTGCCTCGGGCTGACGGCCAGTTTTACCAACTTGCGCTTTTGTCGAAATCGGATCGTAAGAGTAGCTGAGCCAGTTGAACGCTTTGAGCGCCGCTTGGTTCATGTCTTCAGCCAAAATGTTCGCGCGGTTCTGAAGAATCGCGAAAGCGAGAAGAGCCGGGATCGCAACGATCAGACCTGCTGCCGTACAGTTCATCGCTTCCGAGATACCAGCAGCGAGAAGAGCCGCTTTTTCAGCGGGGTTCGCATGAGCAACAGCGGCGAACGACTGAATCATACCGGTGATGGTACCGAGAAGACCTGTGAGAGTCGCAACGTTACCGAGCATCGAGAGGAAGCCAACGCGTTTATCGAGGAGCGAGTTCTCGTGAAGAAGAACTTCGTCCATCTTGCCTTGAATCTCTTCTTTTCCACCGAAGTTACGAGCAACAACAGCACCCGCTGCAATCGCACGAGCAACAGGCGAAGTCGCCTTTGCCGCTTCGGCTTTATGAATCACAACATCCAGTTCGCCACGGCGAACATTGTCTTCATAGGCAGCGACCAGGTTCATCTGGTTCACAGTGCGCTTTGAAAACAGAGCGATCGTGCGCTCAACAATGATCGCAACCGCGATCAGACCGAATCCAAGAATCGGCCACATCCAGAATCCACCGTGCTGAAATGCAAGTGCGATTTTAGTGAGAATTTCCATGTGCGTTTCCTCCATCCCCTTGAGCCACGGCGTTGCGCGCTCTCAGGCTCGTAATTCGCTCGGGTGGTTCTTCCCGAGGTTTAGTTTCTTAACAAACACCTGTCGCAGCGACAGGAGGTCAAGAGAGAGGATGGTCGAAAATCGGACATGCGCCCTCATTCGATTTGGTCTTCCCCTCAGTCAACCTCACCGCTTCGGCAACAAAACGCTAAGCCATACTAACGTCTTGGTCCACGGCAATGTCGGCAGAGTATCGACTTATGGACGCATTGTGTCAATAACGCTAGGAGCTACAGGATGGGATCTAGAAGCCTTTTCAACACTGACCACAGACCGCACAGCCCTCGTTTTAAGCAGCAATACTCCCGTCAAATCGAACGTATTCGATTTGAATCAGCGCCGGACGAACAGACGCCACCATTGGGTAAATATGTCTCCAAAAAATGATCAGGATCGATGAGCCCGCAAGGTCCTCGATGGTCGAAACGACCTTAAAAATAAAATGTGCCGCCAGCTCGGATGGGAGAATCGCCGAATGTTCTAAACCGCGTTCCCGACGAAATTGAGGTGATGGCCGTTCCTGCTTCGAAGCTAAATCCAACGTTCTCAAGCCCCGGGAGAAAGAACTCGGCACCAGCAAAACCCATCATTTCAAAGCCCGACTGGTTCTGACCGCTGGTTTCAGTCGAAAGCAAGCCCGCTCCTGCCCCAAGATAGAAATTCAAATTGTCCTCAGGGAAAATCACTCGGTACAGCTTCACCATCGCACCAAACTTTGAATTGCTGGTTTGCGTATCGATCGCCAACGTCGCCGATAAACCAAGATCGGGCCCAGGCCAATATTGAACGGCGATTCCGGGAAGATCGACACTGGACTGATTTTTATAACCGATGCCGAGACGATTCGAGAGGTCCTTGGCTTCGGCTGTCACCGTTCCGGACGTGATTAAAATTGCAGCGATGGCTGAGGTGATGAAACGCAGAGTGAAGTCTTTCATATGCGACATGGTCACGATCGATACCGACTTTTGCAAGCCCATTTTGCACGCGAATCGTTGCTGCAGTCGGCAAAGGCCCTATTCTTAAACTTCTCAGATTGCCTGATCTGAAAAATCAGAGTTATGCTGGCCGCTCATGTGGGCCTGTAGCTCAGCTGGGAGAGCGGAAGCATGGCATGTTTCAGGTCGCAGGTTCGATCCCTGTCAGGTCCACCAATTCAATCAATAATCTAGTTCTCGATCGCGAACGCACCGGCACACTGTTCAATGCACTCAGGACTTCTTCAGTACCAACTCATACTACAATCATAGTTCAATCGTATCGTGCCGCTCTGTCATTTTAGTCTTAGTCTTAGTCTGGTACGATCGGCACATGTCGCAATTTCTGCAACACTTTTCAGTTTGCATATTGGTTTCTGGTCTCGCTCTTTTGACGGCCTCTCTTAGGCTCTAGAGGATGAACATTTCTATAGCCTCAGTTGCGCTCGAGGAGCTCTGCTCGATTGTCGGACCCGATCGACTCGAAACAGACCCCGCAATCTTGAACGGATTGACTCGCAACACGCTCAATACGTCGCGAAGAATTGTGGCTCGCATTCAACCGACCCATCAGGACCAAGTTCAGTCGATTCTGAAAGTCGCAACTCAACATCGGCTTGCGATCTACACCATCAGCACCGGAAAAAACTGGGGCTATGGCGGCGCCGCACCAGTCGTGCAGAACTGTCTACTCCTTGATCTTTCTCGCCTCAAATCCATCATCCATTTTAACAGCGAACTCGGCTATGTCACCGTCGAGCCCGGCGTAACCCAGCAGGACCTGTACGAGTTCCTTGAAAAAAATGAGGCCGCCTTTATGGTTCCAACGACTGGCGCAGGCCCCACGGCAAGCCTGCTCGGGAACGCGCTCGAGCGAGGCTATGGTATCACGCCACACGAAGATCATTTTGGCGCGGTCTTGGGCATCAAAGCTCTTCTTCCTGACGGAACTCTCTATCAATCGACACTCAAAGAGCTCGGCGGTCACCTTTCCGACTCTGTTTTTAAGTGGAAGATTGGTCCATATCTCGATGGGCTCTTTACTCAATCCAACCTCGGGATTGTGCTGGAGGCCACTCTCGCCTTGGCGAGACGTCCGGAAGACATCACTCAGTTTACAGCATTCCTCGACGACTCGAATCTTGAGAACGCCATTCGAAGCACAGCTCGCATTCGGCAAACATTTCCCGGCCTCGTTGGTGGCATCAATATCATAAACCGCCGCCGACTACTTTCCATGATGGAGAACGATTGGCCGCTCGATCAAGTACTCGACGAATCGGAACTCCACGACCTTGCAAAAAAACGAGGCCTTCATGATTGGGCCTTGATTGGAGCCGTATACGGACCGCCGTCTGTCACTCGACCCACGACAAAGTGGATTCGGCGCGAGCTGAAGAGCTGTTCAAAGCTCGTTATTTCACTGAACCGGAAAAAGCTCAGTCTCGCTCGTCGAATCATAAACTTCATTCCAAACGCCCGACTCCAAAAAATGCTTTCAACCGCAGGTCACGCAATGGACATCTTAGAAGGGCGTCCAAATTCTGTCGCCCTGCCACTCGCCTATCTAAAAAATCCAGTCCGACCGACTTCGACTCTTAATCCTGACCAGGATGACTGCGGACTGATCTGGTTTGCACCATTGATCCCTATTCAGCCACAGCTGGTCCGACAGTTTTGCAAACTCGCGACCAGTATCTGCATTCGCCACCAGATTGAGCCGCTCATCACGTTGACAGCAATTTCGGAGCGCTGTTTTGATGCCACACTTCCGCTCCTCTACTCCAAACAGAGCGCCTCTGGGCACAGGCGAGCAGAGCTCTGCCTGCACGAGCTTCTAGTGATGGCCCGCTCGATGGGACTCTTTCCCTATCGGCTGGATATCGAGCGTCTTGCGGCCTTTCACTCGGAGGCAGCTCCTGCATTTGACCTCATTCGTACCATCAAACGCGCGATGGACCCCAATGGCATTCTTTCGCCTGGTCGATACGACTAATTCAACGCCGATCTGCAACAAAGTGTCGCAGATCATTTGCGCCCGATCATATCGTGATTTAGTTCATCAAATATGGACAGCACTCCGTTCTACCGCACACGAATGAAGACCGAGTTCGGTCGCATGCAAAAGCGCAATCCCTCGTTCTCGCTTCGAGCTTATGCTGGGAAGCTCGGCCTCCACCCCGGTACACTTTCAAGTATTCTCAATGAAAAACGGAGCCTTCCGCAAGGCAGAGCGGTCGACATCGCCGATCGTCTCGGACTCACTGGGCTTGAACGAAAATTTTTTCTTGAAAGCGCCCGAACACGAGTTCCGATTCACGATACCAAGACCGCAGGCCCTTCTGCCGCACAGATGCTGCATCTTCAACTGCACTCCGACATCATCGCCGAGTGGGAGCACTCCGCCATTTTAAGTCTACTCGATCTCGACAGCCCTCAGCACAATCCAGAGTGGATGGCCAAACGTCTCCAGCTGAGCCTCTCGCGAGTTCGGACTGTCCTCCGCAATCTTGAGCGAGCCGGCTTTATAAGAAAAGTTGGCAAAGGCTATCAAAAATTATCGGCGAATTCGACGACATCCGACGATATCCCATCCACAGCCCTTAAAGAAGCCCACCGCCAAGAACTCGAACTCGCAAGGCAGAAGCTTGAAACCGTCGACGTTCAAGACCGATTCTATTCATCCATGACCGTCGCAGTGAGTCCTGAAAACCTGCCTCGAGCAAAGGAACTTGCACGACGTTTTATGATGGAACTCGGCGATCTTTTGGAACGCGGCCAACGAAAAGACGTCTACCAGATCTGCCTGCAAATGTTCCCGCTCACGGAGAAAATAAAATGAATACTCTTTCTCGCGCTGTTTTTTCTATACTGCTCACATTCATCACAGCGAGCTCCGCATCAGCATGGACTTATAAAGGAAACGGCGGATACGCCGTGGTCTGCACTAAACCAGAAAACGCAAAGACAATTGTGAGCGCAGAACTTCTCGATCTTTATGAGGGCCGCACGATCCGCGCCTTTCAACTCGATCTCGGCCCCGGGCCCTCTTTCAATGAGCATCTTGAGCTGATCTTGAAGCGACTTGAGGCCTTTTCCCCACGGCGAGCTCAGCGCTACCGCGAACAAGCGGCCTCATTTTTACATGAAGCTCGCTTCCTGACGGGGGTCGACTTGGGCGACATTGGCGACGCTGATCCCATCGTCGTCCCTGTCGGCTGCACACCAAAGCCCGTCGTCAACCAGCGTGAGCCGGAGTTTCCGGGAGATCCGCGCTACATCGTGCAATCAGAAATCTGGAATGCCCTCGACGAGAGTTCTAAAGCCGCACTGATTCTTCATGAGCTTGTCTACCGCGAACTCAAGCAAGACACATCACTGCGAACGCGCTATTTCGTTTCGATGATCAGTTCAACGGAATGGGTGAATCTCACAACCCTCACCTACTTCGATCTTTCGAGGCGAGTGGGCTTTCCGTCTGAAGAGCAAAGTGGCGTCGAACTGGATCTCAGTCGTCTCTTCCTGCGTACAGCCAATGGAATTTTTCAAAACGCCTATCCTGTTCGCGACTCCGTCGTCGATCTTTACGGTCAAAGCGTTTTCACTCTCGGAACCGAGCCCGTGCGTTTTTTCGATAGTGGAGAAATTGAAAGCCTGACGATCTCTCACGTTCCTCGGCTCGGATTGATTGGTTTTCAATGGCAAAGCCCCTATGGAAGTTGGTTGGTCATGGGCGAACTTCGATTTTGGCCAGGTGGCGTTCTTGCCAGCGGACGAGTGATTCTCGACAAGATTGCACCACGCACCAAAGGCCCGGGCTGGGAAGCCGAACTTGGCCGGTCGTGGAATCAAAGTCTTGGCGACTTTGTCTTTAAAACATATCCGTCTGGTGCCTTGAAGACGGTCGGCCCTGTCGAGGGAACGTGTACAATTGAAAATACCTCTGTCGCCTTCTCAGCCCTGAACAACGGCCTCGAACTTTTCGAAAATGGACGAATAAAATCCGTCGTTCTGAAGGACGAATTCAAAGTCATTCGAAGCGGCAAGACTATCCGTCTGCTCAAGGGCCACGTCATTGAGCTCGACGAAAGCGGTCGCGTTCTCTGTGGCGCGACCGAGGATCCACGAAGTCATTCCAGCCGTCGGGAGTGCTGGCCTTAACAGGATCTATTCTTCGAAGTGAGCGACGGCGGTCTTGATCGTTTCATTGTTGAGTACGATCTCGTAGCGAATCGGGCATGCCTTGGCGATCATTGCCGAAACTCCACAGTACTTATTCATGGAAAGATCGGCCGCCTCAACCAACTTCGCCGGTTCAACAGCACCTGTCGCCGTGTAGCGCACAAGAACCTCTTTGAAGATCTTAGGGTAGCCATCCGTCAGTTCGCTCTCTGCTGAAATCGCAAATGTCTCAAGCGGCTGTTTGTGTTTTTTCATCAGCGCAACGACGTCCATTCCAGTGCATCCGCAAATCGAAACCAAAAGCATCTGCTTTGGATTCATCGCTTTGCCTTGGCCAAGCGGACGAGCAGCATCGACTGTCGTCGAATAGCCTTCAGGACCTCCGCTGAACTCCATTTGTCCCTGCCATGTAATTTCTGATTTCACGCTGCACCTCGTTTCAGTGAGTGACGTTTCATACTCGGCAGAAAAGTACTCCCTCCCGCCTAGCGGTCAAGCTCGAACCATTCGAGGGATTTTTTGGCCCACGAAACGATCCAATCGACCGCTTCAGCTTGGCATTCTGTCTCATCCCACAGTAGCATGACGCCAATATGCGCGTTTTGATCATTCGCTTCTCAAGCTTCGGCGACATCTTTCAAGCCCTGGTTGTGCCAGCAGAGCTCCGTCGTCAATGGAAGGTGGAACATCTCGCGTGGCTCACGCGTGCCGACTTTGCCGAGCTCCTGCGCGGACAAGACCAGATTGACGAAGTGATCGCCTTTGATCGCCGTTCATCGCTTGGCGACTTGATTCGGCTTTCCTGGAAGCTCGGTGAGCAATTCGACACAGTCTACGACGCCCACTCTAACCTCAGAAGCTTGATCGTGAGATCAGTCATCAAAGTCCGATGGCTCTTCGGTGCTCAATTTCAAAACAAAGTTTTTGTCCGTTCAAAGGAGCGAATCCGAAGGTTCCTCTTTTTTAAACTGCGTCTTGAGGCCCTGCCCTCGCCCTATAAAGGGGCCGAGAGCTACCTCTGGCCGCTCTTTGGGACAGAAGCTCGAAAACTTGACCAAGTCGCATGGCACCCCTCGAAACTCAATGCGACATTTGTAAACTGGCAAGAGGCCGCAGCGGGCCCCATTGTCGCACTGGCGCCATCGGCCGCTTGGCCCAACAAACGATGGCCGACGGAGCGATGGTCAGAGCTAACGAAGCGGCTCATCGCTTCGCGAAGTGATCTTCGCTTTGCACTTCTTGGCGGACCAGACGACGGCTTTCTCAACACGATCGCCGATGCGCTTGGAGAGAAACGCGTCTTCAATGGTGTTGGGCGACTCACCCTTACAGAATCCGCTTCACTGCTCTCAGGCTGCCAGCTTTTGATTGCAAACGACACCGGGCTCTTGCACGTTGCCGACCGCTTGCAAATGCCATTGATTGCGATCATTGGCCCAACCGCGTTTGGCTATCCTTCTGGCCCCCTCGCCAAAGTCGCCGAAGTTCCAAGAAGTGAGCTTTCCTGCAAGCCCTGCTCAAAAGATGGGCGCGATGCTTGTCGTAACCCTGAAAAACTCAAGTGCTTGAACGAAGTATCGGTTGCCCATGTTGCAAAACTCGCCCTAGAAAGCCTGGCGTGACATCTCTCTATCGCCTCATCAGTCCACTTCTCATCTCACTCTATGGCCTCCTTGCGAGAACAGTCCTCTCAGGGAAACTGCGCGAGACATGGATGATTCGCTGGAGCCAGAAGTCCGGAAGCTCGGAGCATGCATTCAAGGATCTCGATCGCGCCGCACTCGGAACAAATCCCATTTGGATTCACGCGGCGAGTGGCGAGTTTGAGTATGCGAAATC
>JAEUWE010000176.1 GCA_016791465.1 Pseudobdellovibrionaceae bacterium | reverse complement strand
GCTGTGCGTGTTGGGCAGACGATTCGCTATACACCGACACAGGATTTTCCGGCGACCGACTCGTTTACTTATACGATTAGCGATGGTCGCGGCGGTACCGACACAGCAACGGTGACAGTGAACTATCAAATTCCGTTCACGTGGATCGGAAGTGGTGCTGATGCAAATTGGACGACGACGGCCAATTGGCTTGGCGGAGCTGTGCCAGGTGCAAGTGATACGGCGTACTTCAACAACCAGTGTACGACATATTGCAATCCGTCCATCAATGGCAATGTTTCGGTTTTAGGTCTTAGGATGAACACCAGCTTCAGTGGCACAATCGCGCAGAACAACACAAATACCATCACGATTGGAACGAGCGGATGGACTCAGCGCGCGGGAACGTTCACGGGCGGAGATTCGACAATCACCTTTAGCTCTGGAACATTTGTTCAAACGGGCGGAACATTCACGGCGACCAGTGGAACGATTCTTTTCACGCAACCGGCGATATCGGGTAACTTAACTTTGTTCTCGGTCGGTGCCGCAGCGACATTTGCTCACAATTCAGGAACGTTGCAGCTCAATGGGCATTCAGCGTGGGGTACAAACCCGGTATTTACGATCGACGCACCAGACGGCTTCAATCTGAACAATGTTATCCTTCATCAGGCACAGGCGCAGAACAACAACACTGTAAACTATGCGCCGACGACCGGGCGGATAATCAATGTCTTGGGGAGTTTGACTCACGGGACAGGGCAGTACGCGGCGGGCGCTTCAAAAGTTAACGGTTTATGGCAAGTGCAGGGAAACCTGAATATCGGTTCTGATGCGATTGGTGGATCGGGCACTATTACTTTGGTTGGAGCTGCGGCACAAACTATTGTGAGTGACACCAATGGATACACGGCCGATCTTGTTATCAATAAGACAGCGGGAACGGTTACGGCAAGTTCAGCGACACTTCGCGTGCGACGATTTCTGCTTGATCAAGGAACATTCATTGCGCCGAGTGCGCTCCTCAATCTGACGCGCTATCGTTCCCCTGGAACGACGACTATCATGCGCATCGCCGCTGGTACGACATTTACCGTTGGAACTGCGGCATTGAGCATAGCGGCTGATAGTGAGTGGGGCGTCAGTGCCATCTACGAAATTGATGTTCCGGACTTCTATCAGTTTAATGCTATTACACTAGGCCAAGCCACGGCGGCCAATAATGACAATTTAACTTACCGTCCTGTCGGAGCGAGAACGATTGTGGCAACAGGTGCTCTTGCCTTTGGAACAAGTGCCTTTGCTGCTGCGTCCGCAAAGACCAGTGTGAATGGGCTATGGGAGGCGCGAGCGAACTATTCAGTTGGAACAGAGGTCAAAGGTGGTACCGCCTCTGTGACTCTGACAGGGACTGCCGCGCAAACGGTGACCATTGCATCAACCGCGATTGCTCCGAGTGGAACCTTCACCGTAGATAAAGCGAGCGGAACGGCGTCATTGACGGCGAATGCTGCCTTTAACGTTGCGACCCAGGATGTGACAGTGACATCCGGAACGCTGAACCTTGCGGGCTTCAATCTTACTGTGAATGACGTTTTAACGGTGGGAAGCGCGGGTATTCTACTCTGTAATGGCGGAACGCCGACCTACGCATCCGCGGTCGTCACCGGGCAGCTCTCATGTGGGTCGACTCTGGGTATCACTTGGCTTGGTACAACGGGCGATGGACTTTGGAGTACGGCTGGGAATTGGACAAACAACACGATTCCTGGCGCAAGTGACATCGCGTACTTCAACGGTAGCTGCACGAACTGCAATGCGACGATCAACGGTGCTGTGAGTGTTAAGGGCATTGTGATGGCGAGCTCC
>JAEUWE010000140.1 GCA_016791465.1 Pseudobdellovibrionaceae bacterium | reverse complement strand
TAAAACTTGAAGCAGCGACCCTTGCGGGAAGTGTGACGAAGATGACGCAGCAAGGACTCCTGATCGAAGTTCACGGCTCATCGCTCCAGCCTGGCGAAAAGGTGGAGCTTCAGTTTGTGACCCCGGTTCTGCATGGGGCGGTGACAACGGCGGCCGTGGTTGTGAAAGTCACCAGTCAGCTGAAAGGCATTTCACTTCTTGAGCTTCACTTTCGTTCACAGACTCCAGAGCACATGGCTCGGATCAACGACTTTCTCATTCACACGGGACAAGTGAGGCGCTCGTGAGAATCATTGCGGGTCGTTGGAAAGGGCGTCGGCTGGTGTCGTTCAAGGCCGACCATATTCGACCGACGACCGATCGCGTGAAGGAGAGTGTTTTCAACAAACTCCAGTCCGAATGGGAGGGAGCGCGCGTTCTCGATCTTTTTGCGGGAACCGGCAATCTGGGGCTTGAGGCGCTTTCTCGTGGCGCAAGTTCTGTTCTGGCTGTTGAGCTTTCGAGCAAGTCGATTGACATCATCCGTCGCAACGTCACCGAGTTGGATGCAGGATCGGAGCATCGCATCGTAAAAGACGATGTCCTGCGCTGGATCGAAAAGTATGGCGGAGAGCCGTTTGACATCATTATCTGCGATCCACCCTTTACGGAAAAGCTGGCGCACGACGTTCTGACCCGATTGGCCACGTGTCCCGCGGTTGGAAGCAGCACGACGGTTGTCATTGAGGCCTCCTCACACGAGCGAGTGGATGAGGCCTATGCACCATTGATTTGTTTTGACCGCCGCGATTATGGCGATAAACAGGTGAGCTTTTGGAGGCATTCATGATTCCGGCACGTCGTATCGCTGTTTATCCTGGAAGCTTTGATCCCATTACGATGGGGCACATCGACATTCTGAGCCGCCTGGCTCCGTCCTACGATAAAGTGGTCTGCCTGATCTCGAGCAATCGCTCCAAATCAGCGCTGTTTACGCCAGAGGAGCGGGCTGAGCTGGCACGCGAATCATTGCAGGGAATTCCAGGTGTGACGGTGGATCTGCACGGCGGTCTGACCGTTGATTATGTCCGTCAGATTGGCGCGGGCGTCATTCTGCGGGGCCTTCGGGCTGTGACAGATTTCGAATATGAACTCGTTATGGCCAATATGAACAAAAAGCTCGCTCCAGAAATTGAAACGATGATTGTCTTCGCGAGCCCGGAGTTCTATTACGTATCAAGCAACACAGTGAAAGAAGTGGCCGTCCACGGGGGCTCGGTCAAGGGACTCGTTCCCACGAACGTCGAACAGGCGCTCTTGAAGAAATTTAAGAAGTAACCTTTCTCGTCGATCCGGATCTTTTGCTGCGGTTTTTAACGACTGAAGCCGAATGAATTGTTCGGTGATAGACACAATTAACTTACACAGAGGTGGCGAAATGACTGGAACTACTCAACAGCCGATCCAGCTTGCTGAGCGCGCGAAACTTTTAAAACCATCTCCGATTTTGATGCTCGCGGCTCGCGCTGGCGAGATGAAGGCCGCTGGCCAAGATGTGATTTCACTTTCTATTGGCGAGCCCGACTGGGGCACCTATGAGTGCATCAAGACGGCTGCGATCGAGTCGATTAAAAAAGGTCAGACGAAGTACACGCCGCCTGCTGGAATTCCGGAGCTTCGTCGCGCTGTCGCCGCACAGGCCACTGAAGACTACGGAATGCCGTTCGCTTTTGATGAAGTCACAGTTTCGGGCGGCGCGAAGTTTGTTTTGTTCGCAGCCCTGCAAGCCCTGGTGAATCCGGGCGACGAAGTCATTCTGGTTGCGCCATTTTGGGCGAGCTACACGACGATGGTGGAACTCGCCGACGGCAAGCCCCGCATCGCGGTTTGCGATGAAACCAGCGATTTCAAACTGACGCCGGCTCTTCTTGAGCGCACGATCACACCGAAAACAAAAGTTCTGCTCTTGAACTCGCCGTCGAATCCGACCGGCAAGATCTACACGCGAGAAGAACTCAAGGCTTTGGCCGAAGTTCTGCGCAAGCACCCACAGATCGCGATTATCTCGGACGATATCTACAATCGCCTCTGCTTCACTGAGAAACTCGCTCCGCACCTGTACCACGTTGCGCCCGATCTTCGTTCGCGCATCATTGCTTTGAACGGCGCTTCAAAATCCTACGCGATGACGGGCTGGCGCTTGGGCTGGGCTCTGGGGCCAAAGCCGATCATCACGGCGATGTCGAACTATCAATCGCAATCGGTGAGCTGTGCCTCGGCACCTTCGCAGTACGGAGCGCTCGAAGGCGTTCTTCACGGCGACGCCGATATTGTGAAGACAGTTGCACTCTTGAAAGATCGTCGCGACTTCTTGATCGCGGAGCTTGAGAAAATCTCAGGTGTAAAAGTCACTATGCCAGAAGGCGCATTTTACCTCTGGGTCGATGTTCGAAAATTCATTGGCGCCGGCCGCAAGGCTCCGGGCAGTGCCGAGCTCTGCCAAATGCTGCTTGAAGAAAAACTTGTCGCCGCTGTTCCTGGTGTTGAGTTTGGCCTTGAGGGCTACCTTCGCCTCAGCTACGCGCTCGACAAAGAAAAAGGCCGCGAGGCCGTTCGCCGCATGGCCGAACTTTTTAAGACGCTCGCGTAAGGTACCCGCTTCCTTTTGGCGACTAACTGCGTTGTTCGAAGGGATAGCGAACCGATGACCATTTTAAAACTTGCCGATGTGGCGGATCTCCCTGCCTATCGCGAGCACATGCTTCGCCATCAGAGTGAATCCGGTCGCGATGGCGATGTGATTTTCATTCCCTATGAAGAGCCGGACTTTCCTCCGCTTCAGTATTTGACGGAAGAGAAGACAAAGAAGTGGTCATTGCCTTCGACGGAGGTCGGTTGGGAGCGCGGTTGGGTGCTCCGAGATGATGATCGTGTTTATGGTCATATCACTCTGGTTCAAGGGATAAAACTCAAGTCCTCACTTCACCGGGCAACGTTGATGATCGGAATTGAGCGGTCGCATCGAGCACAGGGCTGGGGTCAGGAGATGATCGAGACCGCTCTTTCGTGGGTGCGTTCGCAGCCGACTCTTGAGTGGGTTGATCTCTTTGTATTTTCGGAAAATCTGGGTGCGATTGCGCTCTATGAGAAGCTTGGCTTTCTCGAGATCGCAAGGGTGCCCGATCGCTTTCGCGTCTTCGGGCAATCCATCACGGATATTCACATGACGTTGAAGCTTCGCGGTTAAAACGCGACGCCGACGTTCCACTTGAGTAGTTGTTCGGAATTTCGCTTGCTGATTTCAAGATGCGCTGTCGCGGTGTCAAAGCGTACGGCCTCTTTCAGGTCGCTATTGAGACTTGCGATCGACAGTCCAGTCATCGCGTTTCCCCAGCGCCATTGGTATCCGATTTCGGTGAACCACATTGCACCTGTCGAAAATTCGCGTCCTAGAATGGTGTCGCTGTACTCCCTTTCGGCTCGACCGCCGCCGGCAATAAGTCGCCATGAGCTCTCGCTACAGCCTGGATAGCAAGTTCCAACTGAAAGACCGAGCATCGAAGTCGTAACGTCTTGTGAGCCGACTTGGTTCGTGGAGGGACCAGTTTGAAACGACCCCATCGAAAATCCTCCTGAGAGTTTATAGATTTCCGCTCGCATTAGAAAGTGACTGCCAATCATGCCGCCGGCGCTGACCCAGCTCTGTTGCAGCTTTGTCCGATTGGCCGCATTTAAGAGCGGAGTTCCAAGCTCCGTTTCGAGCGTGAGCTCAAGTGCGTTGGTTTGAAGAGGGGCAATGAGAAGCATCGCTATCGCAAGGAAAAGCCGATTCATAAATTTACTCATTTCGAATGGGAGAGCTTGAGAAGCCCTTGGTTAGAGCTGTTCGGCCGATCGCTGTTTTTGCATCTGGCAGTGACCGTGGGAAGTCGCCCCAGATAGTTGGCCCTCAGGATGGGCCTGGATCAGAATTTCGGCCTCTCTGCTTCCTGACGATCGCAAGCTGCTACGAGTAATATGGATCGTCCATTTTTTGTCGAAGCGCTTTTCTTCCGCGGTAAAAGTCGCTGATCCAAAGCTCTCGCTTAGAAAGTGATCCATCGACATCGAAAGAGATGCCGTGGAGATGGTTGGGGTGTAGACATATTCTTTGCCAATTCCGCGAAAGTAGACCTTAAGCTCTGCGGAATTTTCGGGGGCGGGAGCGAGGTAGAACTCATACTGCTCGCCTTGTGAAGAAGGGCCTCCTCCGCCAAAGCACAATACGTATTCGGGAGTTGACCAGAGCTCCTCGAACATCGGCTTCATTTTACCGGAAATGATGTCGCCAATAATAACCCGTGTTTCGTCGGAAGTTTTATAGCCCATTTTCCTGTACTCCGAGTAAAAGTACTCATGGGCGTAGAGGATGGCGACATCCATCGGTTCAAGGCGGGCCCAGTAGTCCGCGTCGTAAAAAATAATGCCAACTTTGGTATAGACCGCAATCTGGACGAACTTACATGCCTTCGGCAGCGGCGGAAGCGTTGCATCTGTGGTCGGCGAGAGACGTGCGCCTGCGCTGATCGGGCGAAGGCGGTTACCAACAGTTTCTTTCCAGTTTTGCAGCACTTTTGATCGGCCTTCAGCAGACCACTCGGATTTTGGGGCAATGGAATTTGTCGATGTGTGAAGTGCAAAGCGTTCGCCAATCGAGATCAATGCTTCGTCGACCGTATTTGCGTCGAGCCGCACGTTTGAACCATATGCCAACTCGGCTTCAAAGCGATCAAGTGTCACAAGGCGGGAGCGGCCATCTGGCAGCGCGCAGAGAACACCTTTGCCGCCGCCGCCATCGACAGTGCCTTCGACTGAGAAAGTACCTTTGGGGTCAGTGGGATCGCCGTTTGAACTGCCACCGCCGGCGGCGGTGCATCCGAGCGTCGATGTCAGTATGGCGGTTACCGCCAATGTGGCGGTGAAAAAGCCGGTGAGCTTTGAGTGAGAGAGTTTCATTTTCTAAAGCCTTCCTGCCCAGTTGGGCGTTTCAAGGGGCAAGCTTTGTGCCCTCGTCGGTGTGTCCGTATTGTCCGGTCCGGCCCTGGACCTTGAAGAAACTGCGTTAAGCTCTGCGATCGGAGCCCTTGGCCGGCACTTCGATGGGTATAACGGCACGGCGACGCCATGCGATAGATTTTTGAAGTAAAAAAGTACTTAAATTTTGAATCAAATGATTTCCAATATGTTATAAATAATTGAAATGGCTAATAAAAAGGCAGTCTTTGAATTTATCGATTATCGCCAATTTTTGCGCTCCTGGGTGGCCGACAAGGGACCTGGTGGGCGTGGTGAGTGGAGTCGCATGGCGAAGGCGCTGCGAGTGACTTCGACGATGGTGAGTCAGGTGATGCGTGAGGAAAGAAACCTGAGTCCCGAGCTCGCGAGTGATCTCTGCGACTACATCGGTTTTTCAGAAGAAGAGGCCAGGCATTTTCTCCTGCTTGTCGATTTTGCGCGTGCAGGCTCCGTGAGTTTACGGAAGCGGATCAAACAGCAAGTCCTTGAATCGCAGGGGCGCGCATCGCAATTGGTGAATCGACTGAAGGCAAACGAAGCGATGTCGGATGAGGCGAAGGCACGGTTTTACTCTGACTGGATTTACTCAGGCGTTCGCAACGCAACCGCACTCGAAGAGCAGCACACAGTCGAGCGATTGGCTGAACGATTTGGAATTGAGCGCGCGCAGATGACTGAGATTGTGAAGTTCTTAGTGGAGAACTCGCTCTGCGTGAGTCAATCGGGTGTAGTGCAAGTGGGCCCGCAAAAAACGCACGTTGGAGCCGATTCTCCGTTTGTGCTGTCACACCATCGCAATTGGCGCCTTCGCGCCGTCGATGTTATGCGTGCAAAGCGCGAATGCGATCTGTTCTACACAGGGCCGATGTCTCTCTCTCGGGAGCTTGCGGACGAAGTGAGAAAGCGCATACCGACATTTTTGGATGAGCTCTATAAAGAGCTTGGGCCATCGAAATCCGAAGTCGTGCGCTGCTTGAATATCGATTGGTTCGAGTACTAGCGACTGACTGGCCTGGCTAACGGTCCAGGCTACAGCGGCGACCAGCGACAGTGCGTGCGTCCTCCCGCTATACTGTGGCGATGAGGTGATGCCGATGTTGAGCCGTTTTCAAATTCAGATTTTCTCAGTTGCAGTTCTTTTTCTTTGCTTGCAGCCAAACGCTGTTGCGGCTCCGAATGACGGTTTGGTTCAGCAGGAGCTGATCGGCAAAGACTACTACGACTTCATGGCCGGACAGATTTTGATTAATCCGGGGCTTCCGATCAAAGAGGTCAAAACGAAAACTGGTCAGGCGGTTGGAACGACCGTAGGGAAAGACAGTGCGATCGCACAATTTGCGAAGGATGAGAGCATTCCGGGCGGTATTTGGCGACTCACTGAAGTGCATTTTACAAAGGGGCGCTTCAATGCCAGTTCGACAACGTTTTATTCGAGCGGTGTGAGGGCCAAGACCTTCTGCGACGGCGATAGCGGTGAGACCACGCAGTGTGTGACCGCAACGCGAAAGTTTTGCGAAGAGTTCAAAAAGCGTGCGCGCGCGACAGGGCTGGATTCCAAGGATGCAGCAGCGAAAGGTAAGTTTCTTGAGCTCGGACAACAGTGTTCGACCTACGCGAATTTTCTCAATACGACGATCGATCCGAACAAGATGCTGACGGATAGTCAGCGCGTGCAGCGAGACGACGACGTGCTCAGTTCGGATCTTGATGCGATGAAGGCGCTGAAAGAGATGTCGCCTGAGAAGTCGGTTCGCGATCTTAAGCTTAAAGGTTTTGGAGATCACTGGGGCCGAGAGGACGCGGTTGGTGCGAGCAGCAGCGGAATGAAGAATCGCTTTGATCGGATGAAGGATATCGGTCGCGACTTCATGTCGCTCTCGCGATTGGCGACGATGTGTTCTGACATTCAATTTGGAACTGAGAATGGAATCAGCGAAACGGGCGGCGGCGGCTCAGGGCGTGGTCAGAAAGTTCGAAAATAGCATTTGTGGGGTTGACGGGAAATGTCACCTCTTTGAACTTCCGATAGTCCAAACCCAGCTGAGCAGTCGGTTTTCGGGCCCGAAAATCGCTTGATGGGCCGCTATGATCAACACTTCGCTTTCCACGCGTTTCCGACTCATCGCTGTTTTAGCGGCCCTTTCGGGTTTTGCGGCAGAATCTCATGCGGCCCGCCAGTGTCAGGCGCTGTTCCGCCCTCAGGCTTCGATATCACGGAAGGCCGTCGTACCGGGTGAGCGAATTGTGGTCGACGTAGGCCCACGTTTGACGGATACGTCGATTGTCTATTTAGGGAAATACGGTGGAGAGCACCGTGGGATTGTGGCGGGCTCTCATGATTTGATGGTCGTGATCTCGGATGCGACGGCTGAGAGGCTCAATCTCGATTCGAAGGGCGTCGACTTTCCGGCAATTCAAAAACAGACCGAGGCAGACAACTGCTTACCGACGGCGATCGCTTACGTGCAGGGCCTCGCGGCACCTCGAGATTCTGCCGTTGTGCGAATGGGTGAAAAGGCTCGTGCTGCCGTCATGACACCGTTCATGGCCCCATCGAGATTGGATCCATTTGGGCTCTCTCGCGTTTTTCCCGCTGCCGGTGCGTGGGTTCGTGTGGGGCAGGAAACTCTGATCAATGTCGCGCTGGCAAATGCGGGTGTGAAGTACCGCGAGGTGCATTCGACCGAGGAAGTTATCGAGGCGCTTGATTCAGGAAAGAAAGTACTCATCGGTGCTTCGGTGAATGGCGACATCATGCGAATTTACAATGAGCAGGGCGAGTCAACTCATACGACAGTCGCAGTGCCATCTGACTCAGGTCATGCCGGACATGCGATGGTCGCGTTAAAGACAATTCCGGCAGAAGGTGGTCGCATCATTCAGTTTGCCGATCCGGCTTCTGGAGAGCTTGTGGCCGTGAAAGACACTGATCATCGTGTCGACGGAATTCGACTCGCTTACGTGATTGAGTAAAAAAAAGGGGACCCGTCGGCTAAGACGATCCCCCTTTTTTTGTCGCTACAGCGCGGGTTAGTGCGCCGCTGTGTGGAACTGCTCGGCTTCAGTGGAGTGCTTGAGAGCGCTCGTTGAACCTTTGCCTTCGGTCACCGCCATCAGCACATGGTCGAAGTAGCCGGTTCCGACTTCGCGTTGGTGACGAGTAGCGGTGTAGCCCGCTGTCTCGGCTGCGAACTCGGCCTCTTGAAGAGCGACGTAAGCAGTCATGCCGTGGTCGCGATATTCAGATGCCAATTGGAAAGCGTGGTGGTTCACCAAGTGCCAGCCGGCCAGTGTGATGAACTGGAACTTGTAGCCCATCGCACCCAACTCGCGCTGGAACTTTGCGATCTCGGCATCGCTCAAGTTCTTCTTCCAGTTGAACGAGGGTGAACAGTTGTAAGCGAGAAGTTTGCCAGGGTGTTTCGCGTGGATCGCGTCGGCGAAAGCTTTTGCTTCTTTCAAGCACGGAGTTGAAGTTTCAACCCAGAGCAGATCAGCGTAAGGAGCATAGGCGAGACCGCGCGCAATGGCGGTTTCAATTCCCGGTTTTACGCGGTAGTAGCCCTCGCTTGTGCGTTCACCAGTGATGAACTTGCGATCGGCTTCGTCGATGTCGCTTGTCATCAGTGTCGCGCCAAGACTGTCTGTGCGAGCGATAATCATTGTCGGCACATCGAGGACGTCGGCGGCGAAGCGAGCGGCAGTGAGCGTGCGAATGAAAGTTGAGGTTGGGACCAGAACTTTTCCACCAAGATGTCCGCACTTCTTTTCGCTTGCGAGCTGATCTTCAAAGTGAACGCCAGCGGCTCCAGACTCGATCATACCCTTCATCAATTCAAAAGCATGAAGTGGACCGCCAAAGCCAGCTTCAGCATCGGCAACGATTGGAACAAACCAATCGCGTTGTGCTGTGCCTTCGGCGCGCTCCACTTGATCGGCGCGAGTGAGCGCGTTATTTAGCCGCTTGACGACCGATGGGACAGAGTTTGCGGGGTAGAGACTTTGATCGGGATAAGTTTGGCCCGAGAGGTTCGCATCGCCAGCAACTTGCCAGCCCGAAAGATACAGCGCCTGCAGGCCGGCTTTTACGTACTGTACGGCTTGGCCGCCGGTCATAGCGCCCATTGTGTGAATGTACGGCGCTGTTTGCAGCGTGTTCCAAAGGCGATTGGCTCCGCGAAGAGCAAGAGTGTGCTCAACGCGAACGGTGGAGCGCAGGCGGATCACGTCGGTTGCCGTGTAGGGGCGAGTGATGCCCTTCCAGCGAACATCGGTTTTCCATTTTGTCTCGAGCTGAGTGGCTGTTTCTGTGTAGTCGTATTTTGCGTCAAACGTTTGCTGTGTGGACATTTTCTGCTCCTTGAATGGATTGGGGTTTGGGCAGCCTGTCCATGGCGGGCAGGGTGAGGAACGGAGCGAGCTCGTTCGCAAACACAAGTTCGCGTA
>JAEUWE010000112.1 GCA_016791465.1 Pseudobdellovibrionaceae bacterium | reverse complement strand
AGTACAAGACAAAATTCGAAATTCTGAGCGCTCAGGTTCAGTCCTCCGATTCTGCGGCGCTGGCGCCGACGTCCGATGCTCGTTTTGCTGCGACTGTCTGGTTCTATGTCGCCGGGATCGATCGGTTGGAGCAGCTGCGTGATCGCGAGCTGGGCCGAGTGCACAACCTTGATATCACGGACCTCTAGTGCCAGCGTTAATACATGTGCTGTTGAAGGAACTTTTCAGTGCGCAAATTGACAAATTCAGGAAGATCGAGCTGCGTGCAATGTGATCCGTAAGGTACGCGCAGCAATTCAGAGCCGCGGATCTTGCGGTGCATTTCGTATTGATGGGCTGCCGGCGTGACTCCATCTTTGCTGCCGCTGATGATGAGCGTCGGCGCATTGATTTTTTCCAAAACAGCCGTTCCGTCGTAATCCATCATCTCTTCAAAAAGCGTCATGAAGATCTCGACATCGAGCGAGGCGACGCCCCGGGTGTAGACTTCGATATCTTTGATACTCGTCAAATTGAGATTGAATCCGCCAGCAAGTGCGGCCAGTGGAATTGAGAGCGGGTTGGTGACGGCGGCTTTCCAGAACTGAGTGATCGGCGCTGGAGCCAGCTTGTATCCTTCTTGGAAAGCGCGAAAGACACGGCTGATTGTCTCTGGCCCTAGAATTGAGCCGAACATACCGTGGATGGGATTTTTCGCGAAACCGTTGATGAAAACCAGATTGCTCACGGTCTCTGGGTAAAGATCGTAGTAACGGAGCAAGAGCTGAACGCCGTAGCTATGGCCCCAAAAAGAGGCCTGCTTGAGATCGAGGTGGGTCATGAGCGCGCGAACGTCTTTCACAAGTGCATCGACAGAGAGTTCGGCGTGGTCCTTTGGGGTTCCTGAGCTGTGGTGTCCACGATAGTCGAAAACGATCACTCGATAGTTCTGTGAGAAATATCGTATTTGATGAATCCAATGATTCGTGAGGCAGGCCAAACCATAGCAAAGGATGATGGGCTTTCCTGCGCCCCGCTCTTCATAGTAGATCGACGTGCCGTCATAGCTTTCAAAGGTGCCTGTGCGTTTTGCGATCTCGATCATAGCGGTTACTCCAGGATCACTCGGATGCGGGTTTTTCCTATCTCAATCCTGTCACCAGAATGCAATTCGACTGCTTCGGATGAGGGTTTTTTACCATTGAGACGAAGGGGAGCTTCGGCGGCTGCGGTCAAGACGACGCGGCCGCTGGATGAATTGATGGTAAAACAAGATTGGCCGTTCGGGAGTTCGGCTGCGGCGTCGACCAGGCCGAGATCAAAAGGGTTTTGGCCAATTGTGCGTGGGCCGTAGCCAATCGTCCACACCGTTCCGTGTTGAGGTCCCGATAAGAATTCAAGCCGGACGACCATCGGCAAGGGTCGAATGGGGGCCCGCTCGCCGAGCGGAGCTTTGCGCGCGCGGTCGATCAATCCCGTTAGAAGCTCTTTCCAGGTTAGGGCCTCGGCGGGCACCTGAATGGCCGAGCCCGTGAAGTTTTCTGACGACTCTTGCTCACCGGTCTCTGGTTTGATCTGGGCGGCGACGGGTCGCTCAAAGACCTCAATGGTGGTGGAGCCGACGACAAAAACCAGTCCGGAGTACAAGACGACCTCGTCAAAACGATCACCGTCGACTTTGATTTTATTGGAGGAGCCAAGGTCTGTCAGAACCCATTCGTTCTCTCTCCAGTGCACCTGGGCGTGTCGAACGGACATCTTGGGGTCGCGAATGAGCAGATCTCCGTCTTTTCGCCCAATTGTCACGCCATCGCGAACCGGAATTCGGGTTCCACGCTGGGGGCCATCGACGATTCGAAAGAAAAGCGGGGTTGGCTCAGACATCTCAAGTAATTCTGCACGTTTATCTTTCCGCTGGGGAGTCCCAATTCGCAGATCTTTTTTTAAGAGTTCTTGTGCCTTCGTCTTCAGCATGCTAATCCATACCGCTCAGTTTTAACCTTGCTCCCGGCCACTTGTCCGGAGGGGAGCTTAAAGCGGACCGCAAGACTCTCAGAAAAATCGTTCTGAAGCGTCGACAAAGGTGGTTCGCACAACCCGAAAGGACTGGACATGCAGCTTGAAAAGCGTCCGTACGTACGTCCCTATGAAGTCGTCATTCTCATGCATCCCGATGCAACTGAGGACGATCAGAAAACCCTGTTCCGCAAAAACAAAGCGATCATTGAAGAGCAGTTCGGCGGAGCGGTAAAGCACCTCGACACCTGGGGCAAGCGTTCGCTCGCAAATCCAATCGCGAAGCACAAAAAAGCTGTGTTCTTCCACTCGACATTCACAGCGGACCCACAGGCCGTTATGGAGCTCGAGCGTACAATGCGCATCAACGATAAAGTTTTGCGCTTTATGCACACATCACTCGACGACCGTACGGACCTTGTGAAGTACGTCGAGAATTTTAAGAAGGCTCTGGCTGACAGTGCGGCTCGTGAGCGTGAGCGCGAAGCGAAATTCCAAGCTCGTCGCGCACAGCGTTCGGGCATGCGTCGTGACGACGGTCCTCGTGACTTCGGTGGCGGCGACGACATGGGCGGCGGCGACGATCTCGAAGTCGAAGAAGAAGCTTAAGGCGGGTATCCTTGATTCGTCGATCGATCGCACACATCAGCACATGGCTGCTTGCAGCGTTCTTCGCGTGGACGACCGTGGTTTTGGCCGCTGGTCCTCTTCGCGCGTTGCGCCTGGCGTCTCCGTTTTGGGTCTATTGGCCTATGACGATGCTGATGACATCTGGACTTTGGCTCGTGGGATTGCCGGCGGCATCGCTGGTGTTTATCTGCGTGGCCATCGTTGTCGGATTGTTCACTGAGATCGAGGGATGGGGCGGTAGTCGTGGAATCGCGGGACTTGGTTCGATTGTCGCACTGGTTGCGGTGGTTGGGCTTGGTTTCGGTTCTTGGTGCCGCGATCAGAAGGTGAGCCCGGTGGCGACGCTCCAAAAATGGATTGAGCCCGGCATTCAGAAACTGCGTGAATTGAATCCGACGCTCGAGGCGTCGATGGATATTCGGACAGAGGCGATTGTCGCCAACGTCCCGTCGGCCATTATTATCGTGGGTTTATTCTCGATTGCACTGGCGCTTTTGTCAGAACGCAATTGGTTGCGAATGATTTCGCCAGAGAGCCTCGGTAAACTTGTTGGACGTGCGCGCTGGATCGAGTTCCGCGTGTGGGATGAGTTGATTTTCGTATTGATGGCGGCGCTTCTTGCGACCTTCACCAATCATGGAATGAAAACGGTATCCGTCGTCGGCACGAACGTACTGAACGTTCTCATCGTGCTCTATTTCTTTCAGGGGATGGCCGTCGTCTACAAGGCGCTTGGCTTCTTCCGTGTCGGAGCGGTTTGGAAACTTGTTATTGGATTTCTGCTGACATTTCAGCTGGCGCTGATTGTCGCATGTGTTGGTGTGGCGGACTATTGGCTCGAGTTTAGAACTCGGTTGAATCGACGTCCAATGCAGCCATCAGCAGAGTCGAAGTAAAACTATTTTGATTTGGATTTTAGAAATTTAGGGAGACGCAAATGAAAGTCATTCTGCAAAAAGACGTAAAGAACCTCGGCAAGGTTGGCGAATTGGTGAGCGTAGCTGCGGGTTATGCGCGCAACTTCCTGTTCCCCCGTTTTCTCGCCTCTGAAGCAACAGAGAAGCGCATTCACGAATTCGAACATCTGAAGCGCATGGCTGAGATCAAAAAGAAAAAAGCGATGGCGGAGCGCCAAGAAGTGATCGCAAAACTCAAAGGCGTATCGGTTGTCATTAAGGCAACGGCTGGCGAGAGCGATAAGCTTTTCGGCTCGATCACGAACCTCGACATTTCGAACGAACTCGAAAAGCGTGGTTTTTCTGTTGATCGCCGCGACATCATTTTGGAAGAGCCTATTCGCTTGCTCGGTAACCACAAAGCAATCGTGAAGCTCGGTGACGGCATCGAAACGACAGTTTCGGTTTCTGTTGAGCGCGCTTAATTAGTCGTTTTCAAGGGAACTCTTCGCCTCAACAAGAACCTCCTGGAGGTAATTGGCGAGGAGTTCTCTCAGATCATCGAGGGTCACCTCGGTGGTGTCTTTGCCAGCCTGTCGCACGAGATGGCTCAGCTCTTGGCCGATAAGATCAGTGGGAAGACCGCTGGCCTCTGCAAGCTCCGAAATCAACTCAGATCCCTTCACACGCCCTCCATGGCAATGCTAAGCACCGTTATCCCTACGTCGTGATCAGTTCTTTTCATTGATCACAATGCACAGACAGCATGATTTCAACTTGCGGTTAAACGGCCTGACAATCGGACGAAGGTCTTAATTGCGTCAGATTCAGCGCAGGAGATGTGGCGAGAAGGCCTAGACCAACTAGGCGTTGGCGCCGGCGCCGGGGCCGCGGCGGTACTGCTGTGGGCTTTGTGGAGGAGGTGGGAGCGGGTGTTCTCCGCCGCCCTCTTCGAGATCCACGAACTTACCGATGTTCGACTCCCAGCGGAGCCGTACGGTTCCGACAGGGCCGTTACGCTGCTTGCCGACGATGACCTCGGAGACACCCTTCACGTCGGGGTTCTCACGATCGTAATAGTCCTCGCGATAAAGCATCATGATCAAATCGGCATCTTGTTCGATCGAGCCCGATTCGCGCAGGTCGGAAACTTGGGGGCGGCGGTCAGAGCGGCCTTCTGAGCCGCGGTTGACCTGAGCGAGTGCAATCACCGGAATTTTGAGGTCCTTGGCGAGAGCCTTAAGCGACTGCGAGATCTCAGACACTTCGCGTTCGCGGCTATCGGTCTTCTGGCCGAGCTTCATCAGCTGAAGGTAGTCGACCATGATCATATCCAGGCCGTAGCGCGCTTTGATCTTTCGCGCTTTAGAACGAATCGTCATGGGTGTGACGAAGCTGGCGTCATCGATGAACAGGTTGGTCTCGCCAATGCGAGTAGCCTTGTCGATAATTCGCTTCCATCCCTCGTCGCTGAGCTTTCCTGTACGAAGATCGCCCAAGCCGACTTTGGCTTCGGAGCCGAGTACCCTCATCATCATTTGATCGCGATTCATCTCGATCGAGAAGTAGAGCAGAGATTTTTTCTCACGAAGAACGACGTGAGTTGCAATATTGAGAGAGAAGGCGGTCTTTCCCATCGACGGTCGAGCGGCAATGATCGTCATCTCGCCCGGCTGGAAGCCGGCCGTCATTTTGTCCAAGCCTCTAAAGCCGCTGGCAACGCCGGTGACGTCGCTATTGCGCTCCGAGAGCTCGGCCAGCTTGTTCATACCAGAACGAACCAATTCGGCCGCCGAGACCGGGCCGTCGACCTGCTTGTCGTCGTTCAGCTTGAAGATGCGCCCTTCGAATTCGTCGACCAGCGACTCCACCGATTCGAAATCATTGGCGTAGGCCTTTTCGACCATCTCGGTTCCACACGAGATGATTTTTCGAACGGTCGACTTTTCGGCGACGATCTTGGCGTATTGTTCGATGTTCCCTGCAACCGGGAACGCGTTCATCATATCGGCGAGGAAAGCCTGGCCACCAATGGCGTCGAGTTCGTGTCGGGCCAAAAGGGCATTTGATACTGTAATCGGATCGACGGGATCGCTTTTGATGGCGAGGTCGCGAATAGCAGCAAAGATCTTGCGGTGTGCGGGTTTGTAGAAGTCTTCCTCGGTAATGAGGAAGGACACGTCATCCCATGCATTGGGATTGAGGAGGAGGCCTCCGATAACGGCTTGCTCGGCTTCGTTGTTAAAAGGCTGAACTCGGCTCGACATCGACTGCTTATCCCCGCTCCGCTATCTCGATACAATCCTAAAAAACGAGCAATTTGGCCTGAAAACCAGACCGAATCACGGGCCGGCCGCCACTGTCAAATGGAGGTCGGCTGAGGCTAAAAATTGCGGGTCCTGTCATGACGCTAAAGCCCGGTGACCCGCTGAAGTGTAACGAGATGGAACTGAGACGAAATTAAACTTCGCGCGAAGAAGCCTTCTTAATGCGAATTTTATAGGTGTCGATCTTCTTCTTCAGGGTATTGCGGTTGATACCCAAGAGTTGAGCCGTTTTCACCTGGTTGCCGTTGCGCGACTGCAGGGCAAGCTCGATGAGCGGTTTCTCGACCTGCTCGAGAACGATGTCATAGAGTCCAGACAGTTCGATGTTGGCATCGCGCTGTTGCTGGAACAGGACTTCGAGTTTGCTCTTAACGAGCTTCTCAAGACTGACGGCCTGAAGATTTGCGACAAAAAGATTATCTGAAGAATTGAGATTTGGTGTCATGCCCCTCTCACCTGAAACTCGAGTTGATCCAACAAAACCTCGATTAATGAGTTCGCGTCCTGCCGCTGAAAGGCCAGTCGCCGTTTCAGCCGATGCTGAAGCGGACAGGTCGGCTGAATTCACTTGGCCGGCGCCAAGAGAAATTCCCTGAGCCATTCCTTTTGAAATCAACGGATTTACTGCATCGGATGCAACAAGGCCTGCACCATGGCCTGAATTCAAAGACGAAGTCTGGTTCATCAATTTTTACCTCAAACACCGCGAACGTGGGCAGACCAAATAAACTTGTGTTGCTGAGTTTGCAAGCGCGCATCTGATTTCGACGAAAGAATTTTCCGTGCAAGCCATTTCGCGTCGATTCTTTGATACGCCGGACTGAATAAAACCTCAGTGTGTTCGAACAGTTGGTTTTCTCGGGCGAAATTTTCGGCCCAATCGAAGTCTTTTTCAGAACAAATCACGAATTTGAATTCGCTGTTGACAATGGAAAAATCAGGATTCGATGGGAGGTTTTTTACATTGAAACTGTCGGCAGCACCCGAATCGGGTGTTTTGACGTCGATAATCTTCTTTACGCGCTTGTCGACAGTGGTGCAGTCAAGCGATCCACCTGTTTCAAGCGAGACATTATAGCCGAGATCGCAAAGGTCGCGCATCAAGATGTGAATATCGGGCTGGAGCAACGGCTCTCCACCCGTGATGCAGACGTACTTTGCGCCGTAGGATTGAACTTCAGCGATAATGGATTCGACGGAACGGGCGCCGCCCTCGTAGTAGGCGTAGGTCGTGTCGCAATACCGGCAGCGGAGATTGCAGCCCGACGTGCGGACGAACACGGTCGGCCATCCGACCCAAGAGGTCTCGCCCTGAATGCTGTGGAAAATCTCATTGATCTTGATCACGGGTCTTGGGCTACGAATGGACGATACTAAAGTCAAGTCGAGGTGGCTCGTGCTAGTGACCGGTTGAAGATTCAACTAAACTCAATTCATGGCATCAGGCTACAGCTCGGCAAAAAAAGTATCTGGACACCTCCGTCGCGATGTTATCGCAATTGTATGGGCCGCGATGGCGGTCTTTATCGCCCTTGCTTTGGCGACATATCACCCGGCGGACCCCTCATTTAATTCGACAGGCTCGTCGCTGATTGCGAGGAATGCGTGCGGCTTTATTGGGAGCTTCTTGTCTGATCTCCTGTATCAGGGATTTGGCGTGGGTGCGTGGCTATTCGTCTTTGGTTGTGGGCGCTCGTCGTATCGTGTGTTTCGCGATGAGGTGAATGGCACTGCGGTCCACCGTCTGGCCTGGGGGGCGGCTTTGCTGATGACGGCAACGGCGCTTTTGGCGCTGCACCTTCCGTCTGTGCGAATCTATCAGGGACAAATCGCGGTGGGCGGATTTTTTGGAGCTATGGTTGTGCGTGGCCTTGTCGCCGTTTTGAATTCGACCGGTGTGGCGGTGTTGCTGTGGACAACGGCTGTGGTTTTGGGGGTGTTTTACTCCGAGCGTACGATTCAGGAATGGATGGATTCAGGAAGAGATTTGACGGCTCGTTTGGTGGCGTTCTGGAATCGGCCAGGGGCGACACGTTCGCGACCGGCCATCAAGGCCAAGTCGGGCGTCGTTGCAGCGAGGCTCGCAGATGATGACGGTGGTGAGGAACTAGAGACAGACGAGGAGGCATCGTCCTCCGCTAAAGCGAAGAAGAAAATTGTGGAGCCGCTTGAGGCAAAGGCAAAGAAGCTTCTCCAGCGCTTTAAGGCAGAGCCGGACAAAAAGTCACAACAGGCGGCACTGGCGGAGGATGACAGCGACGAGGGTGAAGGTGTTTCAGCGCCAGTCGATGAAACAAATGAGAGCGCCCCGCCCGCACTCTTGAAGCGGCGTCCGGTGCGCATGAAGGCCAAGATCAATCGACAGGTTGAAAACTGGAAACTGCCAGAGCTTTCGGTTTTAGATGATCCGCCGGCAACGCGTGTCCGGATTGATAAGCGTGAGATTGAAGAGAAAGCGAACATCATTGTTGAAAAGCTGTCGAAGTTTGATGTTGGTGGAGAAATTGTCGCGGCGAAACCAGGGCCGGCGGTGACGCTCTTTGAGTTTCGGCCGAATGCGGACGTTCAGCTGACGCAAGTGACATCGCGCGCGGATGACCTGGCGTTGGCGCTGAGTGCGGAGTCGCTTCGGATCATTGCGCCGATTCCGGGCCGTGATGTTGTGGGAATTGAAACTTCAAACGCGCATCGCGAGTCAGTTTATCTGAAGGACATTCTTGCCGACGCGAAGTTTTGGAAAGATGAGATGGTCTTGCCGCTCTGTTTGGGGCGCGAGGTTGACGGTACGCCGCGAGTGGTGGATCTGCGTTCGATGCCCCATATGATGGTGGCGGGACAAACCGGCTCGGGTAAGTCGGTGTTTGTTGTATCTTCGATCGTAGGTTTAGTTTTTCGTCATTCTCCCAAGACACTGCGCTTGGTTTTGATCGATCCAAAGCAAGTCGATCTGACACTTTTCAACAATGTTCCACACCTTCTAATGCCTCCGATCTGTGAGGCGCGCAAAGCGGTGACCGCGCTTCGCTGGGGCGTGAAAGAGATGGAGAAGCGAAATCGTTCCTTCAATCGCTTCAAGGTGCGAAAGCTCGAAGAGTTCAACGAAGCGGTGCAGAAGCTGACCAAAGAACAGATTGAAGAGCATGCGCAGATCAACACCGACTATGAAGTGCAGAATCGTAAAAACGAACAGTACTATTTCACACCGCAACCATTCATTGTTTACGTGATTGAAGAGTTTGGCGATTTGATGATGGTCGACAAACAGCAGGTTGAAGAGGGCGTGGTTCGCTTGACGCAAATGGCGCGTGCTGCGGGCATTCACTTGATCATTGCGATGCAGACGCCGCGCAAAGAGGTTGTGACGGGTCGAATTAAGACGAATATTCCGGGTCGCGTGTCGTTTAAGGTTCCAGGATTCTTGGATTCGAAGATTATTCTCGATGAAAAGGGCGCGGAACGTTTGCTTGGACGAGGTGACATGCTGTTCTTGGCTCCGGGTGTCTCGAAGCCGCAACGTCATCATGCTCCGTGGTTGACCAATGAAGAGATTGAGCGTGTTGTGAAGCACTGGTCGGATCAAGGCGAACCGCAGTTTGATGAATTGGCAATGCGGGCTCTTGATGGCGGAGGGGCCGATCCGGACGCGGGATTTGGTGGCGGCGCGGGGAGCGCGTCGTTTGACGATGATAGCGGCGGCGATGAGATGTACGATCAGATTCTAGCCTGGGTGTCGGGCCAGAAAACTGTGAGCGCGTCGCTCATTCAGCGAAAATTTGGTCTCGGTTATCCGCGCGCGAGTCGAATGATCGATCAGTTTGAGCGCGTTGGCGTATGTGGTCCGTCAAACGGTTCGAAGCCGCGGCAGGTTCTGATTCAACCGATGCCGGAGCCATGACCTTGAGGCGGGGAATGGCGCTCGCACTTTTGCTATCTGTGGTGTTGGCCGGCCGAGGGACGGCGAAAGATCTTGAGCGATCTGCAGTCGAGAAGCTGTCACTTGAAAAACAGATCGAAGCGGCTCGTGAGCTTGTGCTCAGCAATAAACGGGTCGAAGCCCTCAAGAAACTGAGAGCAATTG
>JAEUWE010000486.1 GCA_016791465.1 Pseudobdellovibrionaceae bacterium | reverse complement strand
ACGGTTTGGCGGTGAGTTTCTTTTGTGAGGCGATGCAGATCCATGCGGAGGGAGTCGCCGACGTCGTCAGTGGCCAGGGCGAACACAGGGGAAAAGAAAATCGCGACGAGCAGGATCTTGGCGAACTCAGTCAAATGCATCCTCCGGTTTGGATGAGCCGCCAAGATGCGAAATCAGCTGAGTCTCGTCAATTTTCCCGACAATAATGCGCCGCGCTATGTTGTTTTTTATCAGTCATTCTTTCGTCTTTTGGTCGCGCATTGAATTCCATGCCACGGGTTGGGATAGTGGGCCCTATGGCTGAGCTCATAATTGTCGCGATCTGCCTTTTGCTGAACGCGGTGTTTTCCTCTATCGAAATGGCATTTATCACTGTTGGTAAGCCCGAACTGCGTCAGCGCGTGAAGCGTGGCGATACCAAGGCGCGAAGACTCCTCAGCCTTCGCGAAAATCCTGAGCGTGCACTTTCGGTGATTCAGGTCGGAATCACACTTGTTGGAGCAGTTTCGGCCGCAGTCGGTGGAGCTGGGGCGGAAGAGAATTTGGCGCCGCTCTTGGAGAAAGGCTTTGGGCTTTCTGAGGACTTGGCTGAGGGGCTTGCGATTGGCGCTATTGTTGTTCCACTCACGTACATGAGCGTTGTCGTCGGAGAGCTGGTGCCAAAGACGATTGCGCTTCGCTATCCGACACAGGTTTTGAATTTCGGTGCGGCGTTTTTACATATTGGGAACCGCGCTCTAGGTCCCATCGTGACGCTTCTTGAGGTTTCAACGCGATGGCTGGTGCGTCGGATTTTGCCCTCGAGTTCGTCGTCGGCTGCGGAGGCTCCGCCGTCGGAGCTTGATCTGCAGGGATTATCGACCCATCAGCGGCAGTACATCTTAAATCTCGCCAATATTGAGATGAAGAAAGTGCGCGACGCACTTTTGCCGTGGGCGCAGGTTGAGCGCATCGATCAGACGTCGAGCTTCGAAGATGTTTTAAGCAAAGTCATTCAGAGTGGACATACTCGTCTTCCGGTGACGGCGGGCGAGCGGCTATTTGGAGTACTGCACTCAAAAGAGTTTTTGGCTTTCGCGGCGGCCGGCAGTCGCGATTGGCAGACGATCGTTCGTCCAGCTGTTGAAGTGCGACCGCAAGATGAGCTGCTGAATGTGCTGAGGCGCCTTCAAGATCAAAAGCGCCACATGGCGATTGTCGTCGATGAGTCGAGGCAGCTCTTGGGGCTTATTACTCTTGAAGACATCATTGAAGAGGTCATCGGCGATGTTTTTGACGAAGATGACGACGGTTTGATTCGAAAAATCTTAAGCGGCCGTCGCTCAGCCAAAGCGCGCGCGACGTGACTCGATGGGAGCGCAGTAGGATGAAATTCCTTTCTCTTGTATGTGCGGCGATGCTATCCGCATGTGTTTCAAAACCTCTATTAAAAGGTGAGAAGCCAATGGCCAGACGAGTTCCAATCGCCTCTGAATCGCCGTCGGCGCCAATTGTGGGCGGTCTCTCGGGACTCTTTTATGCCTCCAGCGAGTCGACATCGACAGTTTCAATTTACTATTCAATCACTGATCGCGGCCCAAATGGTAAGCCTGTCACCGAGAAGGGCGTTGTTCGACGTCCATTCCTTGAGCCCGCGTTTTCGCCAAAACTTTTGCGCATTGCCTACGACCGAGAGCGAGGAACGGCCGCGGTGACATCGCGCTGGCCCATTTTGAAAACCAACGGCAGACCGGCGACGGGACTACCGAATTCGGCGCGAGCATGGAATCGCAATGAGCCAGAAGAAAAACCGATCGATAGCAAGGGCCGTGTGCTCGCCTTTGATCCCGAAGGCTTTGATAGTGAGTCGATGGTTCGTGATGCCTCTGGCCGCTTCTGGATTGGTGAAGAGTATGGGCCGTCACTTTTAAAAGTGACCGCTGACGGGCGCATTGAGAAGCGCTGGTCACCAGGAGAGGGAGGTTTGCCGGAGTTTATAAAGCGTCGGAAGAACAATCGCGGTTTTGAAGCGATGACCTGGAATAGCGAAGGACATCTCTTGCTCTTCTTGCAGAGTGAGTTGCCGCGAGTTTCAAAGTCCGAAACCGCGACACATCTGATTCCGGTTGTTGAGTTTGATCCGGTTCAGGAGAAAACGGTTGGACTGTATTTTTATGAAGCCTCGCCTGAGGGGGGTAAACTCGGTGATGCTACCTTGAGTGGTGATGGCAGTATTCTTGTGATTGAGCAAAATGGTAAGACCGGAGACAAGGCCTGGCAGCGGGTGGTGAGGGTGGTTTTTTCGAAATCACTCAATGTCTTGGCGGCGGCCCAGGCCAAGGGTATAGATTACGAGCCGGACGCCGAAGGCGTGCGGGCTGCTCATTCGGAATTTTATGATCTGACGGCTCTGGGGCTGTCGGATCTTGAAAAGATCGAAGGATTGGCGATGGGGCCTGACGGTGAGCTCGCGATCGTGAACGACAACGATTTTGGACTTGAATCAAATACGCCAAGTTTTCTGATCCTAGTGCCGGGGGGCGCGCGATGAGATTTTCGAATTCCTTTGCTGTCTACGTTTTTGCGGCGCTCGTTCCATTTTTGGCCAGTGCCTCCGAGATTGCGCCACAGGCAAAGGGCGAAGTCGCTCGTCAGCGCGAGGCGGGCTTTAATCTCACTGAATCTGCGGCGAAGGCGATTTTGAATCGCTACGCGTTTAAGCCGAAAACTCGAAACGACTACTACGTTGAAATTTACGATGGCGCTGCATTTTTGCTCGGCACAAGCTCGAACGAATACAAGCTTCGGCTTCAGGACTACTCACAAAAATCTGTTTTACAAACCGCTCGCAAGCTGTCGATACAGACGGCGAACTGTCCTGGGACATCGTTGAACTTCAACGTTCGTGAAAAAGAGACCGGAGAGCTTGAGATCCCACGCGCGTCTCGCGATCGCTTTATTCAGCTTGCCGAAACGCAGCTGGCGCTTTTGCGCGGTTCGGACGGCGCTGCGTTTTTGACTCATGCGCAGCAATTCAAAACTCTGGTCAGTGCATTTAAAGTTCCGCTGCTTCCAGCGCTTCTCGCTGTTCCAGGCCAACATCCGTGGTACTTTGTGCCAACTCACATCACTTATAAAACGAAGTCGAAGGCTGAGGTCGACTTTGGCTATGGCCTTGTCGAAGTATCTGTCACCGAGGGTGAGGACAATCTTGGACAAGAGTTTGTTCAAAACAAGTTTGAGGTTGAGTTTGAGCCCGTTGACTCAATGAGTGCCGGTGATTTTGCCGCTTCAGTCTGCGAGTTTGCTCGTGAGGTTGGCCTTTCTGTCGGCGACGTCACGCCGCTTCGCCTCAAGGTCCAAGAGACCACACTCACGCGTCTTAAGCCCTTCAACGGCGCACTCGGGCTCTAGACTTGATTGCTAGAGCTGATGAATATCATCGGAGTTATCGTTATTTTGACGTGAAGCTTGGCTTTGGACGAGAGAAAATCTTCTGAAAAAGGGGGTTATCTTATGAGAGCTCTTTGGGCGTTTGAGCCGTTTCATCAGAATCAACAGAGCGTGAAAGGCATGCACGATCTGCTTTTACAACTCACTGGACGACCGGCACATGTCGAGTACGGTTTCATTGCGACTCGTGCTCAAGCTGAGTTGAACTTGGCCTTTCATGTCGAGGCAAAAGATCGATTTAGTACTTATCCTCGACAGTTAATCTTCGATGCTCTTAGAAAAGCGAAAGTGTCTGCCCGGCCGCAGCAGGTGCATGTCCGAGGTCGTGATACATTCTCAACAACGGAGGCTGTCGATGCATTTTTAAAACTCGCTCGCCAACGTAAGGTCGATTGTGTCGCGCTTTTTACTCATGGGAGAAAAGGATACAGTCGACTTGCTCTAGGGAGTTTCGCCGAAACGGCGATTCATCGGAGCGCAAAAAACTTGCTCATTGCTGGGCCTAAAACGCGATTTTCTAAGAATGTGAAGAGCGCCTTTCTCTTTTCAGATTTTGGCCCAAAGGCGAAAAAACAAGTCCGCGAAGCGTTGATGTTGGCGCGCGGACTCCAGGCACGTCTGACCGTTTTTCACGCCGCGCAGGTGATTTATAAATGGTCGCTCGATGAGTCCGACCCAGAGGTCTTGGCGTATCGTAAGAAGACCGATCGAATGAAGAATTGGATCCTCAGTGAAGCTGAGCGGGTCGGCGTCGCGTGTGACGTTCGAGTCACATCGGCATTCAATTCGGCATCAGAGCTGGGTTTGGCGGAGGCGGCAAAGGCAAAGGCTGACCTTTTGATCGTGACGTCGAAGGTCGGGCCGCTCGAAGCGCTGGTTGGCGGGAGCGTTACTCGACACATTATCAGAACGGCCAATCGCCCGGTTCTCGTGCTTAAGTCACGCTGATCTCATGCCGCCGGGTTCGACGCACACACGCGCCTATGTCTAAGCGTATGGACATTGGACCTTTGCTAACTCTCGTCGTTCGAGAGTGGAATAAGGTCGATCACCTGGCAAACCACGATTTCTTCCGGAGATGGACGTACCACTGCCAGATTCTTTTCGATCACCTGCAAGAGATTCTCGCGAAGCTTTTCAAAATCTTTTCGCGAAAGACTATAGGTTGCGGAGTAGTGCAGATGTTTCGTGCTCTGCGTGTTCATCTTCTTGAGAGCTTCAAGGCGCCAATTGATGTGATGTTGTTGCAGGAATGGCGACTCGGGACCCAAGTGCAGATGCACGGCGCCGATCGTATAGCGTTCATTCTTTTTTTCTGCGAGGCCCGACTCAAGCAGAAATTCGAGAATCGTTTCGACTCGATCGGGTGAAAGCCCGAGCCCTTCGACGAGAGCCCGAGCAGTTTGAAATTTGGGAACAGCTAGACACATGTGTACACTCGCATAGTCGCTGTGGCTGTAATATCGAGCCTGCTGGCTCTCTGTGAGTTCTTGTGACGTGATAACTCGATTTTTTATTTTCGAACGCTCACCTAAGATCAAGTCGATTTGCGACTGAAAATATTTTTTCAGATCATGACTTCCGGCTCGTGACTGCTGAACGAGAAGCATAAAGAAATGCGCTTGGCTCTGGTCGTGCGCGAGGAATTCATTTGCACGGTACGCTTGCTCGAGACTGAGGTGCACGTCGCCTCCAAGCACTTGCGACACATAGGAGCTCTGGCAATTGAGCGATTGCGCGAACTTCGTTCGCAGGCCGGAGCGGGCACCATCTCGGCTTAAAACATGCCGTAAATAGGCCCTGTAGTCGCCAAAATCGAATAAACTTTTCTCAATCATTTCAATAGCTCACGATAGTTTCCGGACATTAAAATTAGCAGCCACTAAAATATACAATAAGTAATTCATAAATTAAACCTATTTTAAAC
>JAEUWE010000468.1 GCA_016791465.1 Pseudobdellovibrionaceae bacterium | reverse complement strand
GACGCGCACGAAGTCTTACCAGAAGCTCGGCGACTTTAGCGGAATGTCACGAGCCGCAGCCGGTCTGTAACTAAAGATTTTAGAAACGAAAGTAAAAGGGAGAGACGTATGAAAAACCAAGCTTTAACCCGATGGTTGACGACAGGAGTGATCCTGGTAACCGTTGCCGTGCTGGCCACAGCCTGCGGCAAAAAAGACGAAGGCGGTCAGGTGGTCGCCGTAACTCCAACAGGTCCAATCGCAGGATCGTGTGTGGGTTGCCCAAGTGGCGTGACGCTGCTCTCATCTGGAGTCGGCAAGGCCTACACTGGCGGTCAGCTTGAAGCTGAAATGTCTCTTCAATTCCATGGCGACACGTCAGTAATCAGTCGGTTTCAGCAGCAAGGCGTGACGCCCACAATCGGCAACTACTCAGGTCCCGTTGTCGCGGGTGGAGTTCTTCGCGTGCGTATCGCGCGAACAGTCGGCTGTATTGTTCCCGCTGGCGACTATACGATTTCGACGGTTGCTCCTGGTACTTGGAATGGTCAGTCATTCTACAACATGCAGCTTCTGGCCACTGGTCCAACGACCCTTCAGATTCGCATGAGCAGCAATTGGGTGATGTCGGCAGTTCCAGCAGTTGCGGACTTGGTTGGTGCTCAGTTCCCATTCCATGTTCAAGGCAATGCGTACATCAATTCGATGTCGGGCGGAATTTGCTCGGCACCGTTTAATGTGTTCCCACTCGAATAGTCCCCAAAGACCCCAGCCCCCCCTTTAAACCTAAGCGGCGCCGGCCTCCCCTTCCGGTGCCGCTTCTTATTTCGCACGCAAGCCATTTTCTTGTAATTTCAATATCTTACGTCCAAATGCTGAAACCTAACTTTTGTTTATCTTGACCAGGCGGGACACCTCCATGTACCTCGTCGTCATGGGCAAACTCATCAAGACATTGGCGCTGGTCTCGGCATTTGTGCATTTGGTCATTCCTTCGCAGGGCAAAGCCTCGACGATGAGCGAGCTTGATCTGATTGTGCGCTTTTCGGTGGCGCAGACGCTGAGTTTGCAGACTGGAATTACGGTCAATGAGGATGACGTTCAGAATCTAAAGATTGTGACGACAACATCCCATGTTGTCGTGGTTTGCAGTGAGGTGATGGTCGAAACACGAACGTTCCAGTGTAAGACTGAAGTCGAACGCCGCACCGACGGTTCGTTTGGCCTTGATCAAACCGTTTGCCACAACTGACGAACCTTGATTTCATCTCTTCATGGAAAAATCGGCGGCGTTGCCTCTGTGGGTTGAGTTTTTTGATGATCTACAGAATATCCGCGGGCGTTCACTGAACACAGTGATGGCCTACCGGCGAGATCTTGAGCTCTGGGAAGAGTATCGTCACAAGCACAGCGATGTGGCGGGTTTCTTCGTCTTTATGAAGGCTCGAAGCCTCTCCACGCGGTCGCAGGCCAGGGTGATCTCGTCGCTGCGAACGTATTTCCGCTTCGTTGAAGACAATGGGCATCCGGCGCCGGAACTTCGCGAGTTGCGGCCGCCGAAGGTGAAAGCGGGCCTCCCCAAAGTTCTCTCTGAAAATGAGTTTAAACAGCTCTACGAAGCCGCTGAGGTTGAAGGGGATCTAGCGCGAACAGCGCGCAATCGCCTGACTCTGCTTTTGCTTTATGGACTTGGTTGCCGTGTTAGCGAATTGATTGGTTTGAATCGCTCGGACTTCAACGAGACCGATCAGTGGCTTTCGATTATTGGCAAAGGCAATAAAGAGCGGGCTGTGCCGTTGACCGAGAAGCTTGCGACAGAGCTCAAGGCCTATCTTGTTCATGCGCGTCCTCTTTTGCTTAAAGACGATCGCGATCCGGAATCCATTCTGATCAATGATCGCGGGCATCGACCGTCGCGGATCGATATCTGGCGTTGGCTATCGGCGTGGTCGATTCGGGCTGGCTTTGATGAGCCGGTGAGTCCGCACCGCTTCCGTCATGGTTGCGCGACGGCGCTCCTTGAGTCGGGTGCGGATCTTCGCTCCATTCAGGTCCTTCTCGGTCATGCCTCGATTCAAACGACGCAGATTTATACGACCGTTGCAACCCGTTCGATGGCCGAGGCGATTGAAAAGCATCATCCGCTCTCCGGTCTGGATTCGCCGCTGGCCTCGCGCCCGGCCGATGAGCGCGATATTTAGGGCGGATACCGAATTGCTCTGAGCTTCAGGCTTTCCAGTTTACTCGGGAGGTCTGTTGATGGTTGTGCGGTCGGCAATGGTTCGCGATGGGCATGTGACTCCAATTGAAATTGAACTTGTATTGGCGCCGGGGCTTCCGGTGATTGAGTTTCTTGGGCGACCGGAGCCGTCGCTCAAAGAAAGTGCGGTGCGGATCAAGTCTGCGCTTCGGGCGAGCGGTCATGCTCTGCCGAAGGGCCGAAAGGTTCTTGTCGACCTCAGGCCAAGACTTGAGCGAAAGCATGGGATCGGTCTCGATCTGCCGGTGGCGCTGGGTCTGATGGCACTTCTTGGGCGGATTCCACACGAGATGATTCGCGATCATGTGATCTACGGTGACTTGAGTTTACGAGGGGATGTGCTGACACCCGAGGATTGGAAGTGGGTTTCTCGAAAACACTTGGGACGTTTGTTGACGGGCACCGTGAACGAGGGAATTGAAGAGCTGAGCGAGCTTTCCTCTTTGCGGTTTCCGCTTGAGCTCAAGGCCCGGGGCTCATCGCGAGATGTGCCATCGCAGAATCGGTGTCGTGGGCTGGATACGGATCTTGACTGTGATTCCGTGCGGCTTGAAGAGGCGACAGCACGCCTCGCCGTGGCGGTTGCTGTTGGCGAGCACTCGATGTTGATGGCCGGGCCTGCGGGCACAGGGAAGACGACGCTCACTAAAATTGTTCACGAGCTTCGTCCTGATCCAAGCCCAAGCGAGAGGCTTGAGATCGAACGGTGGGCCGAGCGCGATTGCCGGAGGCCTTATGTGAGTGAGCACCACCTCACCAAAGAGTTGGCGATGGTGGGTGGTGGACAGCCACCGCGCCCAGGCGCTGTCACGCGGGCTCACCTTGGAACGCTGACCTTGGATGAGGCTTTGCTCTTTCGACCGCAAGTTCAAGATGCGCTTCGCGAACCAACCGAGGCGGGCGTGATCAATCTTGCGCGTGGTCCTTACAGTGAGCGATTCCCGTGTCGTTATCTTTTGCTTGGAACGACCAATCTCTGCGCCTGTGGCTCTTACACCGACGAGCGCCCTGAGCTCTGCATCTGTTCGCGCGCGGTTCGTCGTCAGTACGCGGCCAGGCGCCGAGGACCGTTCGTGGATCGATTTCAGATGCTGGTGTTTTCGACGAATTGGAAGCCGGGGCTTGCCAAGATCGACTTTCGCGAGCTCGAACGGCGTGTTGAGCGAGCTGAGGAGTTTCGCTTGTCGCGGCTCTTTATTGAAGGTGGTCCTGCTGAGCGAAACGCCCATCGCGTGAGTACGAAGGTCGCTGAGACCTGGGCCGCAGGCCTGCCACAGACGCTTTCTGAGCGCCGACGGCAAGCGGTGCTGAAGCTTGCCCGGACGCTTGCCGACTTAGACGGAACGCTCGCAGTGACGGCTGAGCAGCTTTCAGAGGCGAAAAGTTACGCCCTTGACCCGTTTCTGCAGTGGTCGGGCGGAAACGCCTGATTTTTAGGCGGGTGGATCGGAGTTGACCCGATCCCGCCAAATCACTAAAACTGAGTCTTCTTCTTCTCGTTGGTGGTATGGCCGAGGAGCTAGGCAGCGGACTGCAAATCCGTGTACGGGGGTGCGAATCCCTCTACCACCTCCAGTTTTCCGCTCGGGATACTCTCCGAAAAATAGTAAGTACCGAAAATCAAAAACAAATGGATTCAATCACTTAGCTCAGTCGAATCTCGTCATGTAACCCCCAACATAACCGCAAGTAACCACATCGACTGGGAACGGACTGGCACTGTCCGTTCACGCTGTTCGTGTTGCGCAGTTGCAACTTTTGAAGGAGTCGCAGTCGAAGCTTTGGTCCAGATCAGATCACAAGATCTGGACCGGTTTGGCCCGGTCAGGTCAATCAATCTCGGGGACCCAAGAACTCAAAAAAGAAAAACATTTTCGGTCCTGACTTGGGGCCTTTATGGACAAAGGCGAGATTTTCATTCATTTCCAATAGCCTTCTTCGGTCATAAGCATTGAATATGAGCAACTCACCAACCCGGGCTTGATGTCGAATCGCTTCCGTAGGAATTCCAAATGTTGTTACGATGGCTGATAAAAGTTGTTGGTAGGGTCGATTATTATATCCAATATCCTCATGCAGATTTGAACCATTATGCCGCGTCAGGTTTTTTTCATTCATTTGTCGAACCATAACACGTGCTAGGCGAAGTTCATTTTTCTTCAGGCCATGGTGATGTCGAATGATCAACTGTTTAACTTGAAATGCGAAATCCAAAATAACATCGCTATAACTAGATCCAATTTTTTCGCCTAAAATAGTTTTCGCGGCATCAGCTTGATAGATCTTATCAAGAGACTTTTGCTCATGAAACGATCCGATTCCTTGCTCAACGCCCTGCCAGTCCTCCGGCCAAAAAAAAGCTATCTCATTATAGTATTTGTCTCTTTGAGGATGCAGTGTGACTGCATCGATAGCTTGGTAGAGAGGTTTACCTAATTTATTGACGACATCCGAATGCAAATCAATCGCGGCATAACCTTGTTGATTTACAAGGGAGATAGCGCTCTGAATCTTTTCATCGGTCAGTCCTGTATTTATACTGGAAAAGCGCATCTAGTAATTACAACAGGTTTGAAATATTCGATCAATAAAGAAGCCAATGCGAACCGCATTACTGTACGCGCGAGTTAGCACCGACCAGCAGTCGACCGGACTTGAAACGATGAAGGCCAATAACTGCAATTTGGTTTCTTGCCGCATCCGGATTGATTTTTTGGACAATAAATGATAGCGTCAAATTCTCGCGAGGAATCAGTATTGCATTCCAGGGAGGTTCGATTGGATTCTCACTTGTCCAAGCTGTCACAGTTTTCTTTTGCCCTTGGTATCTCGGTCTCGCTCGTCGTTTACAAGATTGTGGAGTTTGCTTTCGCCAAAAACGCAACGTTTCTCGGCTTTTTATCGTTCACGCTCGGGGTTCTCAGTTGTGCCGTGCTCACGATACTCGTTCGACGCTCGAGGTCCACGATTCTACAATCAACCTCAAAAGTATAGAAACCACGTAGCGCCCGTTCCTGACGGGCGCGGGCGCTACAAATCGAAGTGGTTTGAATCCGAGGCTATCGAACAACCTCTGACCTGGCCGGCTTAAACCGGTCCAGACGATATGTTAGTCTGGGCCTCGAAGTCGGAGGCCAAAATGCCAAGAAAGAGATATTCAGCTGAAGAGATCATTCAGCACTTAAGAACCGTCGAGATCGAGCAAGGCCGCGGCGCCACGCTTGAAGAAGCGGCAAAGAAGATCGGCGTGACTCTTCAAACCCTGATCCGCTGGCGCAACGAATATGGCGGCTTAAAGCTTGATCAAGCCAAACGTCTCAAAGAGCTCGAAGCCGAGAACGCGAGGCTCAAGAAGATCGTCGCCAATCAAGCACTCGAAAATTTGATTCTCAAGGATGTTGCCTCGGGAAACTTCTAAGCCCTGCAC
>JAEUWE010000458.1 GCA_016791465.1 Pseudobdellovibrionaceae bacterium | reverse complement strand
GATTGGCCACCTCGATCGTTCGAAACGCGAAGTTCTTGAGGCCAACAAAAACCTTACGGAAACTCTTGAGCGCCTGGACGATCATAGTCGCTATATCCAAGTCGTGCTTTCGAATGTCACCACAGGCGTGATCTCGGTCGCGCAGGACGAAAAAATAACCACGATCAACCACCACGCGGCAGAGCTTCTCAATATTGACCCCGAGGAGTACAAGGGGCGGACTGTGCAAGACGTGTTGTCGCCCGAGTACTACGCGATTTTTCAAGATTTGCTCGCACAGATGCGCTCACATGGGTTTGTCACCTTCCAGAAAGAACTTCGCGTCGAGCTCAATGGGCGCTCGGTTCCGTTACAGATGAATCTGGCGCTGCTTCAGGATGACAAAGGCCAGGATCTTGGAAAGGTTTTGGTTTTTGATGACCTCACAATGCTTCTGAACGCGCAGCGAGCGGCGGCATGGACTGAGGTTGCGCGTCGAATTGCACACGAAATTAAAAACCCGCTGACGCCAATTAAGCTTTCGGCACAGCGCCTTGAGAAGAAGTTTGGTGAGCAGATCAAAGATCCGGCGTTCTCATCCTGTATTGGGATGATTATTCGGCAAACCGATGACTTAAAACGCCTGGTGAATGAGTTTTCGAATTTTGCGCGCTTGCCGCAGACTCGGCCGGTCATGGGGTCGCTGTCGACAGCGGTCGATGAGGCAGTGGATCTCTATCAAGAGGCCCATCGCGAAATTCAGTTTGTCGTCGATCAAGATCCGACGCTTCCAGAGTTCCGTTTTGATCCCGATCAAATGAAACGTGTTCTGATCAACCTTCTCGACAATGCGGTTTCGGCGGTTGAGTCAGTCGAAGAGCCTCGGATTACGATTCGCACCCAGTACGATAGCCTGTTGAAGCTTGTGCGGCTTTCGATCAACGACAATGGAAGTGGAATTCCCGCGACTGATCGCGACCGCGTGTTTGAACCCTACTTTTCAACAAAAGAGAGTGGAACCGGCCTTGGCTTGGCGATCGTTCGCCGAATTGTCGAGGACCACAACGGATTCGTCAGGGCGTTGGCCAATGAGCCAAAAGGGACAAGAATGCTCGTCGAGCTCCCCGTTTCTGATGTCGAAGCAGCTCCAATTGTACGTGCACCGGTGCTCGGAGTGATCGGCGATATCGGTGACGCAGACCCCAAAAAGGGCTAGCGCAGCCGCACCGACTCATTGAGGCCTCGTGGGTCTCGTGCTACCGTCATGTTTTAAATGCTTTCAAAAGTCTTCATGCAAGACAGGAGTTGCGTCGTGTCACAGACGCTCGGAAAAGTCTTAATCATCGATGATGAAGCGCCCATTCGCGAAGTGCTCGGGGCGAGCCTTACGGATGAAGGTTACGAGGTTAAAACGGCAAAGTCGGGTGACGAGGGCCTTCTCCTCTTGGAGGAGTATCGTCCTGCGGTTGTCTTTCTCGATATCTGGATGCCCGGCTCGATGGATGGCCTCGACGTCCTGAAAACAGCTCGCCCAAAATCAAACTTCTGTGAGTTTGTGATGATGTCGGGTCACGGCACCATTGAAACGGCGGTGAAGGCGGTCAAGCTTGGCGCTTGGGACTTTGTTGAGAAGCCGCTCTCCATTGATCGAATTTTGATTCTCGCGAAAAACATCATCCAGGTGCAGAGCGAGCGCGGTGAACGCGATGCGCTTCTCAATCGTTTGCGCCGCAATATCGCCATCGTCGGCGAGTCGCCAGCGATGATGAACCTCAAGCAGCTGATCGCGCGGGTGGCCTCGTCGCAATCGTGGGTCTTGATCACGGGCGAAAATGGTACCGGCAAAGAGCTGGTCGCGCAGAACATTCACTATTTGAGTTCGCGCGCTTCAAAGCCGTTTGTCGACGTCAATTGTGCTGCGATTCCAGAGGACCTAATCGAAAGCGAACTTTTTGGGCACGAGAAAGGCGCCTTTACAGGAGCCGAGCGATCGCGCAAAGGAAAGTTCGATCACGCCAATGGCGGAACGATTTTTCTCGATGAGATTGGCGACATGAGTCTGCGGACGCAGGCAAAGATTTTGCGAATTCTTCAAGAAAAGAAGTTCACGCGCGTTGGCAGCGAAGACACGATAGAAGTGGATGTCCGCGTTGTGGCGGCGACCAATAAGAATCTCGAAGTTGAAATCAAAGAAGGCCGCTTCCGCGAAGATCTGTTCTATCGGCTGAACGTCATTCCCTGCCATGTGCCCGCGCTTCGCGAGCGCACAACGGATATCGAACCGTTGGTGCAGCACTTTAGCGAACAGTTTGCGCGAAATGGTGGCTTTCGTCTTAAGACGTTTTCAGAGTCCGCCAAAGCGGCTCTACAAAGCCATCTCTGGCCTGGCAACGTGCGCGAGCTTCGCAACTTCATTGAGCGGGTCTATATTCTGACACCCGGCGAGTTTGTCGATGTTCACGATTTGCGTTTTGCAGGCCTTCATCCTGAACGTCCGCAAGCCGACACGCAGATCGCGATTGATGGGTTTTCAGAACACGCGCACGATGCCTCCGGAAACGGCATGGATAACTTCCGCGAAGCACGCGCGAAATTTGAGAAGGAGTATCTCCTTCGCAAGATTTCAGAGAACAAAGGAAACATTTCGAAAACGGCCGAGGCCATTGGTCTTGAGCGCAGTTATTTGCACAGAAAAATCAAAGGTTACGGCATCGATGTCGAGGAGATCGGATAATGCGTTGGTCGAAGTCACACATCTACACTCTTAAAGACGCGCCAAACGACGCGGAGATTCCAAGCCACAAGCTGATGGCGCGAGCCGGTCTTATTCGCAAAGTCGCGCCGGGTATCTATACCTACGGAAATCTCGCTCTTCGCGCCCTGCGCAAGCTTGAGACGATCATTCGGCAAGAGCTCGATTCGCGCGGCTGCCAAGAGGTCTTGATGCCGATGGTTCATCCTGCGGAACTCTGGCAAGAGACCAACCGCTGGAAAGAGATGGGCGATGGCCTCCTCAAATTCAAGAACCGAAATGGCCAGGACTTTTGCTTGGGTGCAACTCACGAAGAAGTGATCACCGACTACGTTCGAAAAGACGTGAAGTCGTATCGCGATCTGCCGGTGAATCTCTATCAAATTCAAACCAAGTACCGCGACGAGATTCGTCCGCGCTTTGGCTTGATGCGCGGTCGCGAGTTTATCATGAAAGATGCCTATAGCTTCGATGTTGACGAAGCGGCAGCACTTAAAAACTATGACCTCATGTACGATGGCTACAAGGCGATCTTTGATCGCCTCGGGCTTCAGTATCGGATCGTACAGGCCGACGCTGGCAATATCGGTGGCAGCAAAACCCACGAGTTTCAAGTCTTAGCGGAAGCGGGCGAGGATCACTTGATGGTCTGCGACTCGTGCAGTTTCGCTGCGAACATTGAAG
>JAEUWE010000439.1 GCA_016791465.1 Pseudobdellovibrionaceae bacterium | reverse complement strand
TAGTGGCGATGTCTTCTGATGCAGTGACGCTCAAAAATGAAGTGGTGTCGGCTGAGAACGATAAAAACTGGCGCCTTTCGGTATCAGCTGTTGCACTTGGTGCGATTATCTTTTTGTCGATCGTCATGACTCGTCCTCTCGAGAATGCGAAACTTGAGCAGCAGCTCAAGCAGCAGGTTGTTCAGATCGTTAAGAACATTCCTGTTAAACCGCAGCCGGTTCAGCAGGCTGTTTCTAAGACAGTTGAAACAACACAAACGGTTAAACCGACAAATAAGACGGCGACAATTAAGCGCATGGGTGCACTCGCAGTGTTGGGTTCACTTAAGACGGGATCGCAAAAGGGCGGTTTGAATCTTGGAGCGGTGAATACAACGGCAGGTCCTGGCCTCGGTGGAACTGGTGGTTCTGGCGGCGCACAGACATCGATCTACGCCAAAGGCTTGGTGGCGGCGCCGCTCGGTGCTGGCGGCAACATGCAGGGCGGTGGCGGCTACGGTACCAAAGGTAAGGGCGGTGGCCAGGCCGGTTATGGCAAGCTTTCGCTTGTCGGTTCGGCGGGAACATCACCGATTCCGCTTGGTCGCGAAGCGATTATTGAGGGCGGTCTCGACCGCGATTTGATTGCTGACGTGGTTAATCGAAACATGGGTCAGATTCGTTTCTGCTATGAGCAGGGACTCCAAGGCGATCCGGCTCTGGCGGGTCGAGTGGCGATTGGTTGGATCATCGGCGGCAATGGACAGGTAAAGACCGCGTCTGTTGAGTCAACGACTCTGAATTCGAAATTGGTTGAAGACTGTATCTTGCTTCGCTTGAGGACTTGGAAATTCCCACTTCCAGATGGCGGATCAGACGTTAAGGTTTCATTCCCGTTCGTTCTGCGACGAACAGGTCAAGGTTGAGGGGATCACCATGAAAGTAGCAATGCTTCTAACAGCAAAAGTCCTCAGTTTGTCGCTTGCCGTAGCAGGAGTTGTCGGAGTGACAGCATGCGGTCAGCAGGACCCAATGGCTGATCAGCCAGAAACTGTTCGCCAAGGTATTCCTCCTGAGGCCGATCGCGAGCCGCCATCGGCAAAACCGGTGAAACAAGATGCTCTTCGCATTGATTCAAGTGACTTCTTCACGTTCAAAGAAGGCATTGAGGGCGAAGCGAATATCACAGGTCGCGTGCTCATGCCGAATACCCAGTTTAAACTTGAAATCGAGAACATGGCGACCGAGTTCCCGGGTGCAAAGTATGACCCGGCAACTGGTTCCTTCAAGTGGACGCCGTCGCGTGACTCGACCGGCGCTGATTACGGGACGCCAAAGCGTCTTGTGGCGCGTTTGACGACACTTGGAACTCCGGTTCTTGGCACAACAAAGTCGATTCTGATCTACGTGACTCGGGCTGAAACAGATCCTGATATCGTGTCTGTTGATGACCTTGTCCGTACCTATACTCGTGAAGGTGAGATTCGGAAATTTACGGTCATCGTGAAGGATCCCGATTCTTCTGATTTCGATGGAGCTCGTCCAAAGCTTGTTTCGGTACCAAATCGCCGTGGACCCAATGACGTTGCTGGGCTTGTTTATATGCAAGAGCCGACAACGTCTGATCCAAACCCGGTGCAAGACCCAACCGATAAGTCGCGTTGGATTTTTAGAATGATTTTAGACTTGAGTGCGAAGCAGCCAGACCAGCGCGGGCGTGATTTTACGCGCGCCGAAGAGCGTTTTTTCTTTGGTTTGCAGGTTGTTTCTCGTTTTGGTCGCACGGCAATGAAGAACGTCGATGTTACGATTCGTACAGACGTAATGAAGCCGCAGATCAGCTGGTTTGAGCCGATCGAAGTTGTTGCGGGCCAGGAAAACACCGTTCAGTTCTCGGTGTTTGATCCCTACAACGAAGGCAAGTTGGATGTGAACTTCACAACACGCCTTGATCAGTTGCCAGGGGCCGCGACACAGAAGTGTGTGGAACAAACTCGTGAGGGCATGCTTCTCTGTAAGATCAGCTGGAAGCCGGTGCCGACGCCAGGCGCTGTTTGTAAACAGGAAGCTGACGGCAGCATGAGCTGCAACATTGAATTTGAAGTTCGCAATTCAAGCCGCGTTCCGGGTGACTTCAAGTTTGCGAAAGAAGCATTTATGCGAAAATTGAAGGTGATCAAAGTTGCGGGGACTCCAGCGCCAGCGCCTGGTCCGGTTCCGATGCCTGCTCCATTTCCAGCGGTGCCGCCGGCACCTCCGGTTCCACCTGTTACTGAGAACGTACAATAAAGAAAGGCGAGGAAACGAATATGAAATCTTCCAAGCTCTTTAAAAAGATCGCCTTCACATTGGTCGCCGTTGCGGGTCTTCAGGCGCAGGGTGCGGACCTCCTCCAGGATTTCGATACCCTTGGTGGGAACGATGTTCTCCTTGAGAAAGCCAAGGCTCTGAACCCTGACGCCCAAATTCGCGTGGTTCAGGACCGCGTGGTCAACCGTCGTCGCCGTGTTGAGTTCTCTCCTGAGTTCCTCGCTGTTTTGGGTGGTGATGCGTATAACTCCACTCAGAGCCTCGGTTTGAATTTGCACTATCACTTTACTCCGCAGTGGAGCATGGGCTTGAAGTACAGCTACGCGTTCAACAAGCTCCGCCCTGAAGGGGAGTACTTGATTGCGGACACATCAGTTGATGGAAAAGCTCGTATTCCAGAGATCGATTGGCCAAAGCAAGAGGCCATGGTGCTTCTGAACTGGTATCCGATTTACGGTAAAATGAATCTCTATGACCTCGGCGTTGCTCACTTCGATATCTACGCTGTGGTCGGTGGCGGTCAGGTTGAGCTCAAGTCGGGACCGACAACATCTTATACCGCAGGTGGCGGTATCGGATTCTGGGTCAGTCAGCACCTTTCGACGCGCTTTGAGCTTCGCTATCAGGGCTACAGCGCAAAACGCTTTAATGGTGAAACTGCGATGAACACCACTGTCGGCGGCATCCAGATTGGATACATGTTATGACATCGATGAAGTCAGTTTCAGCGATTTTGATGGCGCAAGTCCTCATGCTCGCTTGTGCCGGAGCGTGGGCTGCTGATGGAGACGAGTTGCTCGATTTGCTGGGCGGTGGCGCTTCGGCTGGTCAAGCTGCAAAGGGCGAGAAAAGTGCTGCAGGTGCGGCAAAAGCAAAAGAGGGCGAAGGCCTTCTCGCTCGCTCTATTAAGACAGCCCAGGGGCGTCTGACGGCTGAGCAGAATATTTTTGTTCAGTTTTTTGACAATGGTGAAATGGACAAGGCGCTTTATCAGTGGCCGGCTGCATTCGAAGGTACGGCCTATGCGAAGTCGGCGTCTGGTCGTGCATTGAATGCGCTTCTTTTGTTTAAGAACGGCATCCAGGTCACCGCGCTCGAGATGCTCTTGTCGATTGAGAAACCGAAGGAAATTGAGAGCTACATCACGCAGAAATGGCGTGAGGCGGCTCCGGACAATGCACCGGTGTGGGCGGCAATCAATCCGACGACTTGGCATCAGGCTTGGACTGATGTTTTTGGAATCGGTGCCGAAGTTCGCGTTCGTGGTCGTCAGGTGTATGGCGCTGATCAGATCGAGACCGTAAAGGATCTCATCAAAAAGACGCAGGTTGATACCAAAGAACGTGCCTGGTTGTCTTGGCAGCTGGTGATTGCGTTGGCACAGGGTGAAGACTCTGGTGCTGCAAGTAAGGCGCTCGCTGTATTGATGAAAGCGCCAAACAATCCGGTCAGTATGGACCTGATGACGATGACGGCTGCGCGCCTGTTGTTCCAGAACGGCTTTCTCGATGCTTCGATCAAGTACTACGAGAAAGTTCCAAAGAGCTCGGACTACTGGTTTGATGCTCAAGAGGAGATGGGCTGGGCGAATATCCGCAAGGGTGAGCCGCAGAATTCGGTTGCGTTGACGAAGACACTTGTTGCTCCTGCATTTGCGACTCAGGTCGGACCAGAACCATTCTTTTTGCGTGCGCTATCTCAGCTCAAGGTTTGTGACTATCCGGCAGTTCTGCAAACTCTGAACGTCTATCGTGAGCGCTTTAAACCACGTGCTGTGGCGCTGAAGGCACTGACGGCCGACGCACGAACACCGCAAGTGGACCGTATGGTTGCAAAGCTGAAAACGGGAGCTGTGAAGCTCACGGATCTAGGTGCTGATGCGGCGATGCTCCCGCGATTTGTGACTCGAGATGAGATTTTGCTTCAGAATGTTTTAACGGAGCGGGCACTCGAGCAAGAAGCCAAGATCGCAGGCGAGCTCTATGCTCGTTCGTTGACGGGTGGAACGGCGCAGGTCGGATTTCAGGCTCGTCTGGAGGCCTTTAAGAAGGCGGTTGAAACACGTGCACAAGGCGCTCGTAGCGCGACGTACGGTCGTGTGAAGACGCTTGCCGAAGAGGAGATCACAGAGATCTCGGCGATGCTGCAGAAGCTGCATATTGCTGAGACTGAGTTGATCCAGCAGATTTCGGTATCGGATCGAGTGATCGGCGCAACTAAAGGTCTGACTTCGTCGAAAGCGGGGACGACCGGAAGCCAGTCGAAGGACAGCGTTTGGTTCCCAGCTGAGAATGAGACGTGGTTTGATGAATATGCGAACTACAAAGTCGATGTTCGAAAAGGCTGTGCAGCAGGCGGCAAAAAAACGGAATCTTCGAAGCAGTAAGAGGGAGAGCATATGAAATTCGAGCTCTTTTCAAAACTGAGTGTGCATGCGGTGGCGATGGTCGGATTGGCCTCGAGCTTAATTGCATGTTCACCCGAGTCGCCGAAGCTGGTTGAGCTTCCGCTTGTTAAAAAAGAACGTGTAAAGAACACGGGCGACAACAAGGTTACCTTCAATCGCGCCGTCGACATTTTGTTTGTCGTCGATGATTCGGGCTCGATGGCGATCCATCAACAGAACCTGTCAAAAAACATCCAGGCGTTCACGCAGGGATTCATGGCCAATCAGATGTTGGACTTTCACATCGGCAGCGTGACCTCGTCGATGGAGTCGAGCTGGTCGTCGACAACGTGCTACGCGTTTGGCGGTGAGCTTTTTGGTTGTCCAAAGTATGTTGAGCGGTCGACCCCGAATGGAATCGCGGTTCTTGAGAAGAACCTCAATCCTGGAACTGGTGGATCGGGTAATGAGGAGTTTTTCTCGCCAATTCGTTCCGCGCTTTCGGCACCGCTGGTCAATGGTAAGAACGCTGGCTTTTATCGCCAGGACGCCTATCTTGCGGTGATTTTTTTGACGGACTCTGACGATCAATCGTCGGAATCGGCTCAAGACATTTACAATTTCCTTTTGAATCTCAAGGGCGGAGATGCCGCGAAGATTATCACTTACGGTGTTTATATTCCGACAAATGTTTCAAGTTGTGATCGCTCTGGTGAGCCTGAGCCAAGGAAGCTAGAGGCGCTGTTTAAAATTGCCAATGGCAAAACGCTGGGCCTTTGCGATGCGGACTACGGTAAGAAACTGGCAGCACTCGGAGACGATCTGGTGCGCCGAGTTGGCAGCGTTCTTTATCTGACTCGCCCAGCTGATCCGGCCACGATTACAGTTGCCTATGGCACTCAGATCATTCCAAACGACCCGCAGACAGGCTGGATCTATGATCCAAGTCGGAATGCTTTGGTTTTTGGACCAGATATTGATCTTAAGCCTGAGCCGCCGGGAACTCAGGTTGAAGTTGATTTCATCGCGGCGGAATACTGAGGAGAGGAAGAAGTG
>JAEUWE010000394.1 GCA_016791465.1 Pseudobdellovibrionaceae bacterium | reverse complement strand
GACTCTCGCTTTCTCTTTGGCTCTCGCTTGGTGTGCCGATCACGCTGGGGCTTACGCTCTTGGCGGTCGGTGTTGTTCTCGTGCGCTCGAGGCGCTCGGGAGGCGAGAGTTTGGCCGAGGCGGGCATATTGGGGAGCGAGGCTGCCATTGATCATCGAGAGGGAGAGGAGATGTTCGTGACGGTGCGCGGAGAGATCTGGCGCGTACAAAGCGAGCATCCGCTTGCGATGGGTGATCGGGTGCGAATTCTTGAAGTGAAGGGCCTGCGGCTTGTGGTTCTCCCACTGGCTTCGGCCCCTGTGAAAAGTGAGCAATAGAGGAGGTCCTGGATGGGATCGTTTATAGGGTTTCTTGCGGTCTTTGCGGTTTTTATTTTGTTCTCGTCGTTTAAAATTCTGAATGAGTGGGAAAAGGGAGTTGTCCTGCGCCTTGGTCGAAGTATTGGTATTCGCGGACCGGGTCTTGTCTTTGTGATTCCGTTTATCGAGAAGATCTACAAGGTGGATCTGCGCACGGTGACGATGGATGTTCCATCGCAAGATGTGATTACGCAGGACAATATTTCGCTGAAAGTGAATGCCGTTGTTTATTTTCGGGTGACCAACGCTGAAGAGGCCATTTCAAAAGTCGCTGACTTTTATTTCGGCACGAGCCAGCTCGCGCAGACGACGCTTCGTTCAGTGCTTGGGCAATTTCAAATGGATGAAATTCTTGAGCAGCGAGATAAGATCAATCATCGTCTACAAGAGCTCATCGATAAACAAACCGAGCCATGGGGTGTAAAGGTTAGCCTTGTGGAAGTGAAGAATATTGACCTTCCCAAAGAGATGCAGGCTGCGATGGCCCGTCAGGCGGAGGCCGAGCGCGAGCGTCGCGCGAAAATTATTTCAGCAGAAGGTGAATTGCAGCGAGCTGAAAAACTCAGCGATGCGTCGAAAAAGCTGGCGGAGTCTCCATCCGCTTTGCAGCTGGCGTACTTGCAGACATTGACCGAGATTGCAAACAACGATGGAACTCGAACAATCGTCTTCCCAATTCCGATTGATTTCTTAAAAGGCCTGATGGGCAAAGACGCGTGAGGTTTTTGAGACTCTTGCCCATAGGGCTTCTTTGCATCGCCATGACAGCCGATGCGGCGATAGCGCCGAACTTATCTCATGGCTCATCGGCGCCGTTGCGCGAAGAGCTGGTGAGCATTCGACGTGGTCAGTTGCGCGATGAGGTCTCACTTGTCGGTGAGGAGATTCAGTTGCGCGATCCGGCAGGAGGAACGCTCGTCAATGGACGAGGCCTGAGCTCTTATGCGCTGTCGTTTGATGGCAGTCGTTGGGCGATTCGAGAAAAAACGTCCGGGCGTCAAGTGGCGGTTTCGTCGGGACGCACTCTTGAAGGTTCGGGGCTATTGCTGCGGATTGATTTGCGCCCGCTGCGTTCATCGTTTCGTTTGATTGGTCGATTGAAGGGACGGGCTGAGCTCGTCGCGCTGGTGCCATTTGAGCAGTATATCGCAGGTGTTGTCGGCGCGGAACTTCCGAAAGAATGGCCACTTGAAGTTTTTAAAGCACAGGCCATTGCGGCTCGGAGTTTTGCGTTAGCAAAAATGCGAGGTACTTCCGCCCAAGCGTTGGAGAAAAAGCGGGGGTGGTTTTTTGAAGGGACGACCTCGGATCAAATGTTCGACGACGATCGAGGTCATGAACGTGCGGTCCAGGCTGCACGTGAGACAGCGGGCATGACACTTGTCGAAGATGGACAAGTGGTCTCAGCGCACTATCATTCTGATTGTGGCGGTCAAACAGACGAGCCAGCCACGGTTTGGGGAGGCGGTCCTCGATTTGGGGCGGCACGCGATGCCGGATGCCCTTTGAATCCACGGGCAAAGTGGCGGCTGGTGCGGTCGTTTCAAGAGATTCAAGCCGCCCTTCAGCTCAAACAGATTTTGCCGACGCGTTTTCAATTGGCTTCTCTTCAGGTGACATCTCGATCGGCGGCCGGTCGAGCGCTCAGCGTAGCGGTTGTCGATGCGCTATCGGGTCGGAGTTTTTCGGTGACCGGCGAGCGCCTTCGCGAAGCGCTGGGTTTTTCAGCTCTCAGAAGCACACTGTTTGAAGTGAAACGAAGCGCCTCAGAACCGACAGGTGTTGAGTTTACGGGCCGCGGTTTTGGCCATGGCTCTGGACTATGCCAGTGGGGCGCTCGATCCTTAGCCCTTTCAGGAAAGGGCTATCGTGAAATTCTCAGTCACTACTATCCAAGGCTTCAGATCACCGAGCGTTAGGCCGCCCGTTGCCCTTTGCTCTGCGGAGTCTCATGGCTATCCAGTGGCAAGATGTCAGCGTGACGTTCGCCGGTGCTATGGGCGGCGTGGCCGTTCACAACGAACTCGAGCATCTTAATGGATTGTCCCATTTGCTCAGATTGCGTCGACATTTCTTGCGAACGATTGCTGACATCCTCAGCGCGTGTTGAATTCTGCTGGGTGACTTGGTCAAGCTCTTGGATGGCCTGGTTGATCTGCTCGATTCCCGTCGATTGCTCGCGCGCCATCTGTCGGACCTGATCGGTGATCTCTTTCACCTTTGCAAATTGGTGGTTGGCTTCGCGCAATTTCTCATCAGCGCCCTTTGTTAGCGTTACGCCCGAGCTGACGGCATCACTCGTTGAGTCGACAAGCGTGCGGATTTCGCTTGCCGAGTGTGATGAGCGGAGCGACAGCGCTCGAACGGCCTCGGCAACAACCGAGAATCCGCGTCCAGCTTCGCCGGCCCGTGCCGCTTCGATGGCGGCATTGAGCGCGAGCAGGTTAGTTTGGAAAGCGAGATCGTCGATCACTGAGTTGATGCGTTGGATCTCGGTGCTTTTCTTTTCGATTTCAATCATGCTTTCGCGAAGCTTTCCGATTTCACTGATAGAGTCATTGAGGCGATCGGCGCAAACATCGATAGCAGTCGCGGCGGACTGCGCATTGTCATGCGTCTGACTGACGAGGCTTTCAATTTCATGGGTACTGGCTGACGTTTCTTCAATCGACGCTGCGGCCGACACCGAGGCATCGCGCAGATCGGCGGCTGATGTACCGAGTTGAGTTGCGGCGGCCTGAAGATCTGTGCGGCCGCGTTCCAATTGCTCAGCCGACTCTGCAAGTTGGCGCAGCGGTTTTCGAATCCAGAGAATCGAGAGGCCGGCGACAAGAATTGAGATAAGACCAGCAGAGCCGAGAACGAGAAGAATGGTCTGGTTGGCCGCGGCTTCGACCGGGGCCATGCTTGCCTCAATCATAAAGACGCCATGCAATTTATTGTCGGCCCAGTTTTCCATTTCGTGGCCAAGAATATCTTTGCCGTTGCCCCAGGGCGAAGTCGCGGGAGCTCCATGGCAGGAAAGACAGCCTTGAGCTTTGGAGAGGTAGACGGGGCGATACACATGAACAGAGTGGTCATCGACGATCGACCATTCCTTGAGGTTTGGATCGGCGGCAAATTTTCTTAAGATCGAGAGCTCTTCCGGAGTGGCGAGGTTTTCTTTTCGGCGCGGTTCATCTGAGAAAACTCGAAACTTATAACCGGATTCCTCAGCTCCCTCGCTTCCGACTTTCATCGACGCGAAGATTGGAACTTGTTTAAGGACCTTGGTTTTCATCTCATCCGAGAGTTTGCCATCGGGATGGAGGCGTTTGGCTTCTTGAATGGCGAAATCAAGTCCGCCTTGAGATGCGATATACGTGCGAACCACCTCGATACGGTCGAGGATGGCCTGGCTCTTGT
>JAEUWE010000393.1 GCA_016791465.1 Pseudobdellovibrionaceae bacterium | reverse complement strand
ATCTCCATCTGCACCGCTGGTGGCATGGGAATCGCCGCCATTGTGGAGGGCGTTGAGTCGTGAAGAGCAGAAATTCGATGAAGCTCTATTCCACACCGCTCTCCCACTTTTCGCGAAAGGTTCGGGCGGTCGCCGACTTCTATGAACTCGACATCGAATACATTGATGTCGGCAATGTCGCCGAGATCGGCATTGAGAAATATGCCGGCAATCCACTGATGGGCGTTCCGGTACTGGAGGGCGAGAATCTTTGGCTTGTCGATTCGGATCACATCATCGCCTACCTGGCGCGTATGTATGATTCGGCTGATCGGTTGCGTGTCCATTCAACCAAAATGGACGACCTCAACATTCGAGCCGTCTTAAACGGTCTTATGTCGAGCGAGGTCAGAATTATTTTAGGAAAGCGATCCGGTATACCGATCGATGAGTTTCGTTTTTTTGATAAGGCCAAGCAGAGCATCGCCGAGTCGCTCAAGTGGCTTGAAGCAAGGGCCGAGAGGTTTGATCCGAAGAACATTTCAATGAACGAGATTCACCTGGTTTGTGCCTTGGATCATCTCCGCTATCTCGAGCTTGTCGACTTGAAGCCCTTCCCAAAGCTATTGGACCTGTCGGAGGCCATCGGCGCACACCCTACGATCTTGAGATCAAGCCCGTTTGCCCGAAAGCCAAAGCCGAGATGAGTATGCCGTTTTTAATCCGATGGATCGCAAGCCTTGTGCGGCGACAGGAAGGCTATGGCTGCGAAGCGGCCTCTTTTGAGAGCAAAACTACAGTGTCTTCAATGAGCTGACGAATCCTATCAGGCTTCATTTTGACAAGTTCGTCCAGGCTATGGGTTTTAGCCAGCATTTTTGCTATACGATACCCCAAGTAGTATCCAGCGCGTTTCGGAACACGCGGATCTTGAGATGAGAGCAAGAAGTACGTTGTGTAGACTGCCTCGTCAGTTGAGTCGAGCGCGTTTTTGATCTCATTCCAAAGAAATACGAGATCGCTCTCGCAGGCGCCGACGAGACCCGCTGGCATGTCCAGCATGATATCGACAGTCGAGCTTCCGGGATTGAGCACTTCGGAAACATAGGTTGCCAGTCCCTCTGACCAAAGAGACATCCAGAGCTTGTCTTCGCCTTTGAAGAACTGCCAGTGATAGACATGGAACAGCTCATGATGAAGGAAGGGGGTGTCGGTTGAGCCACTGTGGTATTTTGCGATTCCGTCAACGCCCAAGATAAAATGGAACTTCCCGTCGATGATTCGAGTGCCGCCATCCATTTCGCCAAGACTATGGATGATTGAAATATCAAAGTCGGTGTTGAAATCAGGAAACTGCCGGAGAAACGGTGCCAGATTGAGTGAGATTTCACTTGTGATGGATGCCATTTTTTCTTCGAACTTTTGGCTGATCCCGACGTAGTCGGTGAAGGCCTTTTGCAAACCCTCTTCTTTTGTCTTTCCAATCTGGGCCCAGCGTCGGAATTTGTAATCATAAAACTCCGGGAAAGTGGGATAAATAGTTTGGTCGAACTCTTTGATTTGCTCGGCAACGGGCTTGTCTTTTGCGTTCTTCCAAAACTGAACAAACTGTGGTGCGAGATTGTGAAC
>JAEUWE010000375.1 GCA_016791465.1 Pseudobdellovibrionaceae bacterium | reverse complement strand
CTTCACACCTTACGCCCTACTGATCCGCTTATTCCGCCACCATCCCAACTTCGATCGTCGCCAACGCTCCTCCTATTGGGAGCAGCCCGATAATAAAAACCAGCCGGATCGCAATTTTCAACGGCAGTTTTAGGAGATCTCAGCGATGTCTTTTCTCAAAGAGTTCCTCGAGTTTCTTAAAGAAAATAAAAAACTCTGGCTCATTCCCCTCCTCGTCGTCTTACTCGGAGTTGGCGGACTTCTGATTGTCGCCAAGTCATCAGCCCTTGCTCCGCTCATTTACACTCTTTTCTAGAAACTGTGTGCAGTGAAGATTTTAGGTATTTCGGCATTTTATCACGACTCAGCGGCTGCCCTCGTTGTGGATGGAGAAATCATCGCGGCATGCCAAGAAGAACGCTTCAGCCGAGTCAAACACGATGAGCGATTTCCACATCGAGCCCTGGCCGCGTGCCTCCAGCAAGGCGGCATCAAACTCGATAGCCTTGACGCTGTTGTTTTTTACGAAAAACCTTTTCTTAAGTTTGACCGCCTGCTCGAGACCTATCTCGCTATGGCGCCACGGGGCTTCATATCATTTCGACAGTCCATGCCACTCTGGCTCAAAGAGAAACTCTTTCTCAAAGCTCTTTTGCTAAAAGAGCTTCAAGCAGTTGAACCGGCCTTCCCTGAAGACAAAATTCTGTTTTCAGAGCACCACTTAAGCCATGCCGCGAGCGCTTTTTTTGCGTCGCCATTTGATCGCGCTGCCGTCATCACTCTCGACGGCGTTGGCGAATGGACAACGACATCCATCTCCGTCGGCGCACGCGAAGTGGAGTCATCACCGGCCCGACTATCACGGGTTCGAGAGCTTCAGTTTCCTCACTCACTAGGCCTTCTCTATTCAGCATTCACAACGTACGCCGGGTTTAAAGTAAATTCCGGCGAATACAAACTGATGGGCCTTGCACCCTACGGGGCCCCAAAGTTTGAAAAGCTTATTTTCGACCATCTTGTTGACGTCAACGACGACGGCAGCTTCCGACTGAATCTCGAATATTTTGATTTTTGCACGGGTCTCAGAATGTTCAGTCCCAAATTTGAATCTCTCTTTGGGGCGAGAGCGCGCACTCCAGAAAGCCCGATCACAGAACACACAGCCGATATCGCAGCGTCAATTCAATCGGCGCTTGAGAAAATCATCTCTCGCATAGTTGCCCACGCCAAAGCAGAAACTGGCGAGCGAAACCTCTGCCTTGCCGGCGGTGTCGCACTCAACTGTGTTGCAAACGGCAAGATTTTGCGATCAAGAGTGTTCGATAAAGTCTGGATCCAGCCAGCGGCGGGCGATGCCGGCGGCGCCCTCGGAGCGGCCCTCGGGGCCCATTACCTTCACTTTAAAAAGTCGACACCTGAAAGAACGCCCACTTTAGATTGGATGCGAGGGAGCTACCTTGGTCCCCAGTACACCGACCGGGATATCGAGACTGCGCTTAGCCGCGCTGGCGCAGTCTGGCACAAGCTACCGCCAAAGGAGCTGATCGAGCGCGCAGCGAGCTCGCTCAAAAATGGGTACGCGCTTGGCTGGCATCAAGGA
>JAEUWE010000351.1 GCA_016791465.1 Pseudobdellovibrionaceae bacterium | reverse complement strand
GTTTAACGTTGAAAACCTGCTGGCCGGAAAAAATGGTCAGCCGATGGCGGGACACGAGGCCAAATTCAAAGAGCTTCGCGAGGTGATCGGCGAAGCTTCTCCGGATATCGCTATTCTTCCTGAAATCGCAAGTCCGACGGCTCTTGATGTTCTGGCCATGGGCACTCTTGCGGGCCGCTTTCGTCCGCTGATGGCCGAGGGAAAGTGGCTCGGCGCCGAGGTTGGCTTTTTGGTGCGAAGCGATCTCCCATGGGACGTGCGTACGGTCTCGAATCGGCATTTGGAGTGGAAGAACCGCGTGACTGGTGTCGTGCAGCCGTTGTTTCCACACGATCTTCCGGTCCTCGAGGTGCGACGATCTGCTGTAGATCGGGATCCACTGTTCGTGGTGATCGGCAATCACGCCAAAGCGAAGCGCGATAGCCCGGGCGACCCGGAGTCTCTGGCGTGGCGAACGGCCGAGTATGAGGAGGCCGCGCGCATCGTCGAGGGCTACTTGAGGCGGCGGGTCTCCGTTTTCTTTGGTGGTGATCTCAATGCCGATGCTCGGCGCGATCCCGAGTTGCGACCCTTGAAACTCAAGATGGCAAGTGCGCTTGCCGTGGCCCCGGACGCAGTTCCCGAGCATGAGCGAGTGACGCATACGTTTCACCCTGAAGGAGCGGCGAGTGAGAAGACACAGCTTGATGACATTTTTGTTTCGCCCGAGCTCGTGCGTTCGATTAAAAGTGCGCGGATTCTGCGGTACCGCGACCGTGCAGGACGCGTGAGGCCCATTGCGGAGACTTTCGAGCAGCGAAAGCTTCAGCCTTCCGATCACCTGCCAGTTAAGATAACTGTTTCAACAGAGGAGCTGTTTCGAGAGGCCAACTAATGCACTCGGGGCATTTGCGTGGGGCTTTCGATTGACAGGGGAGTGAGATGAAACCTAGGGTACGGCCGTTATGAAAATTCGTCTCGCCGAAATTCCAGTTGAAGGTCGCAAGTTCTCATTTAATCGTCAAACCGGAGAGCTGAACTCTGCTCTGACCGACATCATTGATGAGGCCCCATATCGCGTGGAGCTTTTGATTCGTCCGCTCGGCAACGCTTTCGAGATGGAAGGCCGCGTGGTGACTTCGATGAAAGAAGTTTGCTCGCTTTGCGGTTGGGACTTGAGCCTTCCGATCAATAAAGACTTTCGCGAGATTCTGATCGACGAGCCTGAGGCCGGCCGCGACACACATCATGTGCATGGCAATCAGTCGGTCGACTTTTTAAAAGAAGGTCCCTCCACAACGCCCGTGCGCGACGGCCTTTTTGACGCTGCTGAGTTTGTACACGAGTTCGTGGCTCTCGCGGAGCCGCTTTACCCTTCGTGTGGCGACCCGGACTGCGAACACCTCGAAGAGGCCAAGCAAAAACAAGCGGAGCTCGCCGCCGAGTTTGAAAAGGCCGACGAGAACACGAGCCCCTTTGCTTCGCTCGAAAAGATCAAGGACTCTCTGAAGCCGAAGAAGAAGCACTGAGTTTCTCGATAGCGAGCGGATGGTCATGTTGATGACGTCCGGCCGATTGCGAGCTGCAAATTTAGATTGGAAAAGAAAACAACGCTGAGGGCCGAGTCAGCCAGGTTTCCAGCGATAGACCGAGCTGGTTGAGTTGCAGGGGCTGTACTCCAACAGCGATCGAGAACTTCGTTCCCGGAACAAACGTTTTGACCTCTAATGGCTCAAGTTTGAGTTCCGAAAATCCACCGACATCGATCATTTTGGCACACAGTCTCAGCTGACCGGTTGCAATCGAGCCGCCCGATTTTTTCTGTCGTCCAGATTTCCATACGAGCTCAACGATGTCGTCGTTACTTCTGGGAAACATTATTAAGCGTTGAGCGAACGTTCGCAGATCGTCGAGAGCCAATGGAACTTCAAATTCGATATGCGCGAGGTCTGAGTCAATGAGAGTGACTGTTGCCGTTGAGACCCTTGGCAACTGCCTATTGAGGTCAACGGTTTCGTCGATAGAAATAGAGAGGCCTTTTGCGACAGCCGGCTGCATTGAGGCAAAGTAGCAGGTTCGGAAAATCCGTTCATCAAAAAAACAGACCCTAAGAAAACGCCAGCACGAGGTGTCGCCATCGTTCGGGTTTTAGCATCTGCGAGCGTGGCGGTACCGCGCCGTCGGCCTCAAGCTGATTGAGGGTGTGGTAGTCCTTCACGACATTGTAGTCTCGGCCCCAAGCGATCACGCGTGTGAAGGGGCGCGAATTCCAAAAGCCCTGCTTTGAGTTTGGGTCGCGTTTAAATCCGAGAGCCCTGGCGATTCCGCCCGTTACACCCGAAATAAACCCATGCCAGAGAAACTGCTTCGAGAGCTTTAAAGTGATGTGCAGGTGATTGCCGGCGTTCACGATCCGATAGACACGAATACCGTGGCGCTTTCCGAGCTTCGCGATCACCGCGCGCACGACGTGATCGTATCTGAGGAGTGATTTCGCCCCTCGCGCGCGATCGCTTCTTAAGACAAGATGCATGGCCTCTTTGGTTGCCCGCGGTCGCCGCTGGCGAGCGGCACGTGTTGTTCGTTTGCCCGGAGCAAAGGCGCGCTGTTCTTTCGGAAATCCATGAAAGGAGGGTTGTTTTCTACTCATTTCGTGAATCTCCTTTCATTTGCGGCGCACGGTTTTTGCGGTGACCGAGGGTCTACATCAGAGGCTAAGTGACGTCAATCAGAAGTCTGATGGAGGTTTAAAATCCAATTGAAGTGGCAGCTCGCGTTTGTGAATAGAGCGGAAGGGCTGTTCCGAGGCTGTCGG
>JAEUWE010000339.1 GCA_016791465.1 Pseudobdellovibrionaceae bacterium | reverse complement strand
ATAGGCGATCGTCTTCCTCATACGCTACCCCTGCCCCTCTGAGCGCCTCTCGACCTTCTGAGTAAGGAGCTTCGAAATTTCGCGGATCGTGCTAAACGTCTCATAGCTGATGTCGCGATTCGGCACTTCAATTCCTAGCTTTTTCTCGATACCGATAATGAATTGCACCGTGGTCAGCGAATCAAGGATTCCGAGCTCATAAAGATTGTCATCGAGACCCACCGGTGCCTTCGAATACGAATTAGCGCTGACGTCCTTCAGAACGGCTCGAACATCCATCTCGAGATCCACCATGCCTCTACTGTAGCAGAGGCAAGTTGAATTTCTACGACTCCAAAGTCGCCCTTGTGCAGTGCGCCAAGATCTGCCTACTCAATCTTCAACTCCGACCGATCGCCTGGCTTCACGCCGCGAACCACACGATTAAAGACACCTCGAAACCACTCTTCAAAGCGATCAATATAAAAGTAGGCGGCTGGAATCACCACCAAAGTCAAAAGCGTTGAACTGATGGTTCCACCAATCACTGCAATTCCAAGACTCGTTCTTTGCTTCGAGGCTTCATTGAGACCAATCGCAACTGGAACCATACCCGCGATCATCGCAAAGCTCGTCATCAATATCGGCCGAAGCCGCGCACGCCCGCCAGCAAGAAGCGCCTCGACACGCCCCATGCCTTCGTGCTGCCGTTCTTTGACGAAGTCGACGATCAAAATCGAATTCTTGGTCGCAAGCCCCATCAGCGTCACGCAACCAATCATCGAGAACAGATCAAGAGAGGTCCTCGTCACAAATAACGCAACAAATGCTCCGCAGGCGGCGAGTGGAATCACCAGCATAATCGTGATCGGCGCAATGAAGGACTCATACAAACTCGCCAAAACCAAATAGATAAAGAAAATCCCAAGCCCCAAAGAAACTAGAATATTCGTCACAAGCTCTTTGAAGCGTTCGGCTTGACCGACAAACGCAAACTCAACTCCGACCGGTGGCTTTAGTTCAGAATTCATCAACTTCGAAATATCTGCCATCGCGCCACCCAGGCCAGGACCACCCGGCGCAATATCCGCGGAAAGCTGTACGTACTTGGCGCGGTTCTCACGCAAAATCTCAGATGGCCCCTGAGCCTCCACCGGCGTCGCTAATAGCGACAGTGGGATCAGCTGATTATTGATATTTGGAATTCCAATCTTGTTGAAATTCGAAGCTAGCTCCCGCTGCTCTGGCTTAAGCCGAACGCGCACGTCGTAGTCGCGACCTCCGACTTGCATCGTCGCAGGCACCGCGCCCTCGATATAGTTGCGAAGTTCCGAGCCGAGAGTCTGTAGCGAAACGCCGGTCTCAAGCGCTCGTTCCGTATTCACCTTCACTTGAATTTCGGGTTTGCCAACGCGGTAAGAGGTATCGACTTCTTTCAACGCCGGATGCGTCTTGATCTTGTCAAATACCTTTGCCGCATACTCTTGAACCACCGCGAGGTCATTGCCCACGATATTCATATTGAACTGTCGCTGACTCTGTCCGCTCGCATCAGGATCAGCAACTTTAAGATTGTACTTTTGAAACTCGGCGAGTTTCTCCCGCACGATGTCTTTCACTTGCGTCGTGTTTAAACGACGTCCATTCTTGCGTGACTTCAAGCGCACGTAAAAAGAACCCTTGTGCGACTGCGCCATGCGGTTCCCAACTCGCATGAGTGTAAACTCAACGGTATCAAGCTCATTGAGAATTTTATTAATCTTTTCGCCGACCTCTTGTGTGGCATTTAAGCTCGCACCCTGTGGCAAATCAAAATCGACGCCAAACTCACCATTATCCTGAGGCGGAAGAAACGTAACCGGAACACCTTTTAACAGAAGCACGCTCAAAACAAAGGCCGCGAATCCGGCACCAATGGTCATCTTAGGGAACTGGAGGCAGAGCTTCAGAAGTCGCTCGTATTCGTTTTCAAGTCGGGTCTGAAAGCGATCAAATGATTTTAGCAATCGTTCATTGTAGCGACCGATCGCTGTCGTGGGCTTAAGCTTCTCAGCCGAGCCAGCAAAGTACGCCGAGAGCATCGGTGCGATTGTCAGTGCATCAAATAAACTAATCGCCATCGCAAAGCATATCGTCAGTCCGAACTGTTTAAAGAACTGACCAATAATCCCCTGCAGATTCCCGATCGGACCAAAGACAGCGAGTACCGTGAGTGTGGTTGCGATAACCGCAAGCGTCACTTCATTCGTTCCCTTGAGCGCCGCCTCCATTGGGCCCATACCGTGCTCGATTTTGCGATAGATATTCTCACGCACGACGATCGCGTCGTCGACCAAAAGACCCACCACCAGCGAGAGCGCTAGCAGCGACATGATGTTGATGGAGAATCCCATCCACGACATCAAGATGAAGGCACCCAAAAGGGAGTTTGGAAGCGCAAGTCCCGTGATCACCGTCGAGCGGAAACTTCCCAAAAAGAAGTAAACAACAAGAACTGTGAGCACGATACCGATCAGAATCGATTCCAACACGTCGTCAACATTGGCTTCGATGATTCGCGAACGGTCGTTGACAACCGTCACCTTGGGCGAGCCCTTTAGCCCACCAAAGCGCTCGTTGAGCTTCGCAACCGCCTTATGAACGTCCTTTGCCACCTGTACAGTATTCGCCCCCGCTTGCCGATAGATCTGAAAGATAATGGCGCGCTTGCCTTGAAACCAACTTCGCGAACTCTCGTCTTCAAGCGAATCATTGATATCTGCAACGTCGCCGACTGTGATCGGCCGTTCACTACCGGTCATGCGAACAATGTAATAGCGAATCGCATCGATCGAAGTGAACTGAGCAAGCGTTCGATAAGTCTTTTCAACAAGACCGTTCTCAACATCTCCGGCGGGAATGTTTTTTCCAGCTCCTTGAAGCGCTCGAGTCACCGCCGACGCCGGAAGCTGAAAGTACTTCGCTTTATCAATATCGATTGTGACGTGGACTTCGCGCTTGCGACCACCAATGATATCCACCCGACCAACTTGATTCACCTGCTCAAAGAGCGGCCGCATCTTCTCGTCGGCCAAGTCAAAGAGATCACCATCCGCAAGTTCGGCATTAACCGCAATCTCCATAATCGGCGCATCGGAGGGGCTAATCGAACGAATCACCGGTTGATCGATATCATCAGGCAGTTTTCGACGAACGTTATCGACCTTCGCTCGCACCTGCTGTTCGGCGTAACGAATGTCCATCTTCAAATCAAACTCAGCCGATACAACACTAAATCCTTCTCGACTTGTCGATGCGACTTTTTTAACACCCGAGATCGAAGTGAGTTCGTCTTCGATGACTTTCGAAACTTCTGTTTCAACCTCAGCCGGGCCCGCGCCAGGATAGACCGTTTCAATCATCACTGTCGGAAACGAAACGTCTGGAAAGAGATCAACGGGCAATCGACTCATACTGATCAAGCCCAGCACGATCATCAGAATCACAAGACATGAGATAAAGAACGGACGTTTAATCGAAAGCAGAGCGGGTGACATGCACCCGAACCTCCTCCCAAGAAGATCTGGAGTCAACTTCGGCGGAGGTTTTCGCTTCTCACCCCTCGAAATCATTACATTTTCACAAGCTTTGGTCTTCACACAGAAATGCCTCGAGCTGCAACGATCGCAGATCTTGACGTGAACAAGATTCAAGGCGATAGGTGAGACCGTTTCGCTCTGATTCTTTCAATGCTGTCAACGAAGGAGTTCCTCATGAAAGTCCTCGTCTTTGCCGCATCTCTCCGAAAAGCATCTCTCAATCGCAAGCTCGCAGCAGTCGCGGCAGACCTTCTAGGAGGCGACTCATCTCTTCAAATCGATCATGCCGACTATCGAGATTTCGAGATGCCGCCCTACGATGGTGACCTTGAAGAAGCCAAAGGCCTTCCTTCCGGCAGTCGAGAGTTTATCAATCGCATCCAGCAGGCCAGCGCTATCGTGATTTCGACG
>JAEUWE010000335.1 GCA_016791465.1 Pseudobdellovibrionaceae bacterium | reverse complement strand
ATTCACATCTCTGACGTCCAACAGGTTGTAAACAAACGGTGACTTTTCGCCTCGACCTCGACCCGTCCGATGCTTAATTGCCAAGCATCTCGACGAACGCCTATCAGCAATTCGCCGCGAATCCTCTTTATTTCCTAGCCGGAGGCATTTGATCAATGTCTAATTCAAGTACTAATTTTACAGAGTTCCTCAATGATGAGGTTCTCACGCATGAAGGGAGTATTTCTATGCGTATGTTTGCTCGTATGGCAGTAGTTGCAGCGGTTGGATTCTTGGCTCAGGGCGCGATGGCTCAGGATTCTGGTTGCGGTCTTGGCAGCATGATCATCCAAGAGAACTCAAAAGTGATGCAGGTTCTCGCTGCAACAACTAACGGTTCTTTCGGTTCGCAGACTTTCGGTATCTCGACTGGTACTTCGAACTGCAAAGCGCAAAACCTGGTTATGACTGAGAAGGCTGTTCAGTACTTCACAGAAGTAAACAAAGACGACCTCAGCCGCGAAATGGCAAAAGGCCAAGGCGAAAAGCTCAACACACTTGCAGCTCTCTATGGTTGCGAAACTGCAACTTCACGTAACGAGTTCGCAAAAGCAGCTCAAGCCAACTACGGCAAGATCCTGCCAACTGCACAAACAAGCGTGACTGAGATGGTTCAAAACCTCCAGGCTGCGAACGTTGTTTCTGCTTGCCACACGAACTAATTGATAGCGAATAGGTCTCTTGACCTGTTCTTGTCAAAGAGGAGAGCTTGAGTCGAAAGACTCAAGCTTTTTTTTGACTTGAATCCACCGCTTGCACAGGCTTGACTGAACGGCGCATGCGCTATGTGTATCTCATTTTCCTCCTTCAGCTTCTATCTCTTCCTGGCATTGCCGCTGATACCGCGGATACTTCCAATCAGTGGATTGAGAGCGCACTCAAAAGCAATGCCGCTCACGATCAGCAGTGGCTACGGCTGGGACACTGGAAAAAACGCGGACTGATTGGTCGCCAGTTTCGCTCAGAGTATTTGAGCGAGGCCGATGGCCCGTCGCTCTTTCTCGCTCCGAATGGAAAAACCGACCCGCGAGCCGAACTTGAGGCGACACTCCGAGCGTTCTTTTCTCCGCCCACAACGAAGCCCGATGAGCATCCTCAGTGCCTGTTTCCAGCACGCTTTCAATGGGCCAAAAACAAACTTAAAATTGATACCGCTCTGACACCGCAGCCCTGTGCTGAGCGAAAGAAATGGAAAGAACAACTCGGCGCTGAAGGCGTAAGCCTCATCTTTGCCTCGGCCTATCTCGGCAACGCCGCCAGTATGTTTGGACATACATTTCTTAAATTCCGCTCCAGGCACAACCGCGATGGTCGCGATCTCCTCGACTACGGCGTCAACTTCGCAGCCGAGACTGGCGCTGATGGTGGCGTCCCTTTCGCCGTCCTCGGACTCACCGGCGGCTATCAAGGTCACTTCACGCTCCAACCTTTTCATCAAACGCTTCGCGAATACGCCAACCTCGAGGGCCGCGATCTTTGGGAGTACACCCTCAATCTGACGCAAGAGGAGCTCGATTTTTTTATCGACCACCTCTTCGAACTCGAACGCACTTCTTTTGACTATTATTTCCTAGATGAAAACTGCTCCTATCACCTGCTTGGAGCGCTTGAAGCCGCAAAGCCCGATCTCTCGGCGACCGATCAATTCTGGTATCAGGTGATCCCTGCTGACAGCGTGCGCGTTCTCACCTCGATTCCAAATCTGATTGGCGATATCCGCTATCGCCCAGCGCTGCAAACACTGTTTCAAAATCAAGCGGTGGCGGCAACGCGAGATCAGCTCCGACTGGCCAAGGCGCTCACGAGCCTCAACGCCGATACGCGAAACGCAGCCTTGGCTGAAAACCGTAAACAGGCGCTGGCAAACCAAGTCACCGCGCTCGATCTTGCTCTGGACTACGGAGCCGTTCTTGCTGCGAAAAATCCAAACGACTTTGAACCGATCAATCATCAGCTCCGCGGCGAGCGCGCAGCAACAGGAGCGCAAACTCAAGAGCGAGTGATCCCGCGCCCCACTCGTCCCGAAGAGGGACATGATCCCGGCCGTCTCGGCATCAGCATCGACCACTACGACACGGCAACAGGCCTCGCTCGACGCCTTGGCCTGCAGTTCCGCTTTGCCTACCACGATAGACTCTCGAGAGACGAAGGATACCTTCGCGGGACGACGCTTGAGGTTTTGC
>JAEUWE010000330.1 GCA_016791465.1 Pseudobdellovibrionaceae bacterium | reverse complement strand
ACAAGATCACGCGCATCGCCTGCGCCTTGGGCGGAATCTCAACGCCAAGCATGCGCTCGACCGCCTTACAGTACGCAACGTTATTGAGTGGTGCCGAGCAATAGTTCAAGCGATCAGTGTACGGAATCACTTGGTTATAGGGATGCGTCTCCGCCATTTTTTCAAAACAACGGTGAAGATAACCAATCTCGACACCAGCACGCGCGATTGTTTCACCGTCGACCTCAGCCATCACACGGAGTGTTCCGTGGGTTGCCGGATGCGACGGACCGATATTGAGAGGAACAAGTTGGCGCCCCTCGCCCACCCGTTTTGCATCGGGTGCAAAATGCAGGGGTAGAGCAACAGAACAGTGCTGCTGATGATCAGCATCGTAGTCTTTGCGCAGCGGATGGCCGACAAACTCATGATGCGTCAGCAGGCGAGTCAAATTCGGATGGCCTTCAAATACCACACCGAACATATCCCAAGCTTCGCGCTCAAACCAGTTGGCCGCGCGGTAGATGCCGGTGATCGACTTCACCGTCTCGCCTTCACCGACCTGAGTCTTCACTCGCAGGCGTGAAAACGTTTTCGAAGAGAAGAGGTGATAGACAACGTCAAAACGTTTCTCGCGTGTCGGATAGTCGACACAGGTCACATCCATCACAAAATCATAGCGGCCCGACTCTTTGAGATGGCGAAACAGCGCCGTGACCGCTTCGCGCGGAATCTCAAGAACGTCGTCGCCCACAGGTGTCGTGAAAAATTTAAATTTTTCGAGAGTCTGCGGAGGCAAGGCTTCGGCACCACGGGCGCCGCTAGCGAATTGCGAGAGATCCGACTTTAGGTTTTCAATTTGCTCCATACTCATTCCTCAGTCTTAAGTTCCTCAGTGGAGGGCAAGTGTCTTGTCGCCTTGCCGTCGGGCTTTTTTCAGAGCGGCGATTTGATAAAGGCCGGACGCTTCCAGTTTTCACGCCACGGACGCGGCGTATGCTCCGCAATCATCCGCTGCAGCGTCATGATGCCGTCGAGAACGGCCTCTGGCGTCGGCGGACATCCCGGGACAAAGACGTCAACGGGAACAACTTTATCGATGCCCTGAAGAACGTGGTATGAACGATAGAAGCCGCCGCTTGAAGCGCACGCTCCCATCGAAATCACGTATTTCGGATCCAACATCTGTTCGTAGATATGAACCAAAATCGGCGCCATTTTTTCCGTGATGGTGCCGGCGACGATCAGGAGATCGGCCTGGCGAGGAGAAAAACGCACGACCTCTGCACCGAAGCGCGCGAGATCATACTTCGGGCCCATAACCGACATGAGTTCGATCCCGCAGCAAGCTGTTCCGTACGGCATTGGCCAGAGCGCGTTCTTCTGTCCCCACGCCACGATGTCATCGAGTCGTGTGGTGAAGGCAAACTGTTTTGCCGCGTTGTCAAAAGCGAGATCGGCTTCTGAAACGATTGTCGGCAACTGCGGATGCATCACATCTGACTGTGAAGAGGAAATGTTCGACGTCGACTGTGTTTTTGTCGGTGCATTGGGTGTGTTCATAACTTCGGCGTAGCCAAGGCCTTCGCCCTCCCGTTTGTTACTGCGATCAGGTCGCTCTCAAATCACTTTCAACACGCTCGTTACGCGCATCGCGAGAGTTACTCAAACGCCGAGACTTTTCAAATACTTGAATCGAAACAAGTATCACCTTGGGCGCACCGTGGCTAGCAAGCGATCTGAAGCTTTTTTGGTGCACTGCGGAAAGCATTTCGCGCTTTTTCTTTGCCGCTCGAAAAAGAGGCTGCCTAGACTTTTAGATGGTGTGCCTCTGTTCTGTCGAACGAGTCAGCTGACTGGATGTCGGTTCGAACTTGAAGTCGTCAAAGCAGCGCAAGATCAAGGCACATGCCCCGGACTTAAGCTGGCCAGGACGACCAGTCGCGATTTCGGAGCATCAGGAAGCAATTCAATGATTTGCGAAGGACGTCGGAGGGGGCGCGCCTTCAGCGACGTCACCTAGGGAGGGGACATGAACGGATTCATGAGGGCAGCTGCCCTTGCATTAAGCATTTTTATCGCAGGCCAAGCGCAGGCCACAACCGGTGGAACAGACTGGCTGGTCAAAGTCGAAACCAAGAGAACCGAGGCCTTTACCGGTCAATTCAAAATGATGGGAGCAAAACTCGAAACCCTGACTCGTCCACTTCGCGACGGTACCAGCTGGGTTCGCCTTACAGCCCCCAACAAAGCAAAAGCTTTTAGTCTCGCGGCACTCCGCGCCGTTCCCGGCGTTAAATTTGTGCAACCGAACTATCGCGTCCACCTCCTCAACAACTACAAAATTGAAGATGCTAAAACTCTGCAGCAACTCAAGAAAGTGGCTGAGCAGGGCGGCATTGACGACATTCTCGGCGGTCCGAAGCCCGACAATCCGGAAATCCCACGCGTGAGCACCCCCGGCAGCGGCGGCGATCCGCTCATGGGAAGCCAGTGGGGCATGAACGACAACAACATCCGCGCCGGCTGGAATGGAAAAAAAGGCGATGGCGTTGTGGTGGCCGTTCTCGACTCAGGCGTCGACTACACTCACGAGGACCTCGTCGACAATATGTGGAGAAACCCGGGCGAATCCGGCACGGATAGTCAGGGCCGCGACAAATCAGCAAATGGCGTCGATGACGATGGCAACGGCTACGTCGACGACGTCGTCGGCTGGGACTTCGTTTCAAACGACAACAAGCCGTTTGATCTGACAGCATCGCTGATGGACATGCTCACTGGCGGCGGAAACCCCGGACACGGCACTCACTGCGCTGGCAACGTCGCTGGCCGCGGCGAGAACGGCAAAGGTATCGCCGGTGTTGCACCACGCGCGAAAATCATGGCGCTTCGCTTCTTGAGCGAAAAAGGCGAAGGAACGTCTGACGGCGCGATTAAAGCGATTCAGTACTCAGTGAAGATGGGTGTAAAAATCTCGTCGAACTCATGGGGCTCTGAAGGTGAAGATCCCGCTGATGCCGCTGGCAACCAGGCACTTCGCGACGCAATTGAAGACGCTCGCTACGCTGGTCAGCTCTTCATCGCTGCAGCCGGCA
>JAEUWE010000286.1 GCA_016791465.1 Pseudobdellovibrionaceae bacterium | reverse complement strand
GAGTGGTGGCGTTGGTCATTTGGCCCTGATAGAGCCGTGCGCAAGCGGTCCGCAGCTCATCGCGATAGGCGAAAAAGCGGAGGTCATATTTAAACTCCGCGCCGCCAATCGCAATCGTTGGCGCTGGCACAAACTCTTGCGCCAATCCATCGCCCTCAAGAATTCTTTGGAAAACACCGCGTGCGACGCTGCTGCCTCTGAACACCGCTTTTCCGCCGAAGGCATTCTTTGGCTTAAAGATCAGATTTTTTCTCTCGTTCCATAGCTGTTCCGGATCAAGTCCGCGCACTTCGCGGGTCTGCAGCAGAGCCCGGCGAATCGTTGCACATTCATCCGTATTTAAACCAATCGACTCAAGAGCTCCTGGATCAGACCAGCGCACCATGCGATTTTTGTCGGCGAGTAGGCGGTACTCATGTGAGCTTGGCGTGATGACAGTCGTCTTTGCCGCTAAAGCCTCACGCAGCGGAAGTGAGGCGTCCTCTTCGAGATAAAAATCAGTTGCGCGATTGTAGACCAGATCGATTGGACCGAACTCACGGCACCACAATCGACCGTCGCGCATTGAGAGCTCGCGTCGATCAGAAATGACGACGTCCGCACCGCAATTCGTCAGCATGTCTTTGTAGACAAGAAATTCAGCGAAGAGTTTCTGTTTTGAAGGCTCGTCGTCGACAATTGCGATGCGTGTACCTTTAAGATCGCGCCCAAGCTCGCGTTGAAAGTCCCCAGCAAACTGATCGCGCACGCGCTCAAGACCACGGAAAGCGTTCATGACGTCGACCATCGCCCCCATTGAGGCGTTGGTGTTGATCTCAATCAATCGAAGCGCACCGTTTGGATCGACATGAAAGTCGTAAGACATCAAAACTGAATAGTGTCCTGGATCCTGAAGAGCGGGGGAGAGCGCGCGAAGACGCTCCGCTTCGTTCTGATTTTCGCGGATCCGATTATGAAAAACAGAAACGAGGCGCTGGGCCTCGTTCCAGAGTGCACGCGGAAGCGAGAGCGCCTCCGGTGCGATCAGTGTCGGGATGACGAGTTCTTTGAGGCCGCCGAATGCCTCGGCATCTTTTGCTGCGAGTGGATACTCGACAGCCAGTCGCGCTAAAAACTCGTCATGCGTCACGCGATCACTTACCGACTTTAACGTGAGCGGCGCCTTTTTTCCAACCTGCACCGCAGAGCTCGCCAGACTTCAGCGCCTGAAGAACGCGGAGGATCTCATTTGCATCGCGACCAACGCTCAGATTGTGAATGCCGGCGTACTGAACTTTCTGTTCTGGATCGATGATGAAAGTGCCGCGCGTTGCAATTCCAGAATCCTCAAGAAGAACGCCGTAGTCGCGCGAAATGCGCTTGGTGACGTCAGCAAGAAGTGGGTAGTGCAAATCGCCGAGATCATCTTTGATCCAACGCTTATGCGAGTGCTCCGAGTCGATCGAACAGCCAAGAACAACGGCGCCAGACGCTTCGAACTCTTTCAAAGTGTCGCGGAACTGCGTGATCTCTGTGGGGCAAACAAAAGTGAAATCGAGTGGGTAGAAGAACAGGACGACCCATTTACCTTTGTAATCAGTGAGGCTGACTTTTTTGAATTCGCCGCCGTCGACAACAGCCGTTGTTGTGAAAAGCGGTGCGGGTTGACCAATCATTGCCATAATTCCTCCACGAGCAAGATTTTGATGTTGAGAGTTGAGGTAATGTTCTAAAAGGTGAACCCGAAGCTCGGCAAGGCCAGGCTGCCCGCAGCACGGGGGATGGCGATATGGTATGGATCGGTGCGTCAGACTGCGGAGCGGGAGGGCAGATGAAGATTATCACCTGGAATGTGAACGGAATCCGCGCGGTCGGCAAAAAGAATCTTTTTCTGCCGTTCATTGAGCGAGAGCGCCCCGACATCCTTTGTCTGCAGGAAACGAAAGCCCATCCCGATCAAGTGGAGCCCGATATCCGCGAACCGCGAGGCATGAAGGGCACGTGGTCGTCCGCAGTAAAAAAAGGATATTCGGGAGTGGCCACATTTCTGCGGACGCCGGACCTTGCGCGCGAGATTCAGCCGCAGATTGGAATCCCTGAGTATGACAGCGAAGGCCGCGTGGTGGTTTCTGATCACGGCCATTTTCTGCTCTATAATATCTATTTCCCGAATGGCGGCAGTGGCGATGAACGTCACGATTTTAAGCAGAAGTTCCTAAACGACCTCAATCTGCACTTGGCTGAGAAGCTTAAATCCGGGCGCGAGATCATCGTCGTTGGCGACTACAATGTCGCTCATCGTGAGGTCGACGTGTTTGACCCAGTTCGCCTCTCCAAAGAGAGCGGCTTTCTCCCTGAGGAGCGAGCGTGGTTCGATTCTTTTCTCGCTCTTGGCTTTGTCGATACATTTCGGCACTTTCATCCGACCGAAAAGGATCGCTACACTTGGTGGAGCTATGTTGAGCGTGCGCGTCCCATCAATCGTGGATGGCGCATTGATTATATTTGTGTGTCGAAGGGACTCTTGCCCAAGGTGATTCGCGCTGAGATTCGCGACGACATTGAGGGTTCTGATCATTGCCCGGTCGAAATGGAGATCAACGTATGATTCCGTTGGGTCTGCTGCTGTTTCCAATCGTCGAAATTGCGACGGCCATCGCCGTGATTCGCGAGTTTGGCTTCGGGAATGCGTTTTTCATGTGGTTGATTTCGACCATTCTCGGCATCGGTCTTTTTCGCGCGACCAGCGCGCAGCTTTCAATGGGTGTCGCGCAAGCTTTGCGTCGAGGAGAGTCGCCGGGGCAAGGTGCAGTCGAAGGAGCTCTCGTTGGATTGGCGGGGCTTCTGTTTCTCGTCCCGGGCTATGTCTCTGATGTGCTCGGTCTGATCGTTCTCTTTCGGCCTGTTCGTCGTTTGATTGCGCGGCGTCTCTTGGCGAAAATTCCGTCGGTCAATGTTGGGCGTGCGGGACCCGCTCCGGGCACTGCTGCGGGACCGACCGTTGAGCGTCAGCGTTCCTCCGGCAATGCTTCGGATATGGTCATCGACGTCGATGCGACGAAGGTCGAGTAATCGCGTTGCCGCTGACTTGATTTGAGACCCAGCCTTAAGCCCGCCCCGACCTACGACCGATAGTCTGAATATCGGGAGGACGCATGCGTCGTGGACTACTCATCTTGATAATCGCAATCGCACTGTGGAGCTTCGAAACCGTTCATGCGCAGCCAGTGGCAGAACCCACTCCGGGGGCTGAAGTCCAGGGTCCAGCTCCTGCCTCTGTCGGCAGCGACGAGGTCGAGCCGGTTTGCGTGGTGACGCCCAAGGCGCGTCTTCGTGTGAGTCCGTCAACAAATGCCAAAATCAGCTGGGTCGTTGGCCAACACATGCCGCTCGAGCGTCTTTCGAGCAAAGATGGGTGGTCGCGGGTGCGCGACCTTCGCGGACAAGTGCACTGGGTGATTTCAAAAGCGGTCGCGGCCAATGAAGCTTGTGCCGTTGTTCGAGTTCGAACTGCTCCGCTTCACGAAGGCCCCGGTCCCAAGGCTCCTCGAGCAGATTTTCGATCGGCCGATCGCTACACGGCGTTTAAGAGGGTCGATCGCGAGTCGGGTTGGGTTCGCGTCGAGGATAACTATCGCGGAACTTTCTGGACGCAGGAAAACAACCTGTGGATTCCGATCAAAAAATCGAAGATGGCATTTTAGTTACCGCCAAAGTGGCGGTAACGGTCGGTGGTATCGCCGACCTCATCCCCATCAAGTTCTGACTTGAGCCTGACTGGAACAGTTCGACCGGTTCTGACAGGATTCCTATGCCCAGCAAGGGTTTGTCTCGAGTTGAGGCGGGTTTTCTGCGGAAAATCGACCGTTTGGCCCATGACAGAAAATGTAAGATTATGCTTGCACGGGCCTGCGTGGCTGTGGCTAACTTTCAAAGTTCCAAATTGGCACTAGCCCAGATGGGTTGGCCAGGATGGATAGGGGGGAC
>JAEUWE010000271.1 GCA_016791465.1 Pseudobdellovibrionaceae bacterium | reverse complement strand
CGTCGAACGCGGCTGGTGGAAGTTGGTCATTAAGACATCGACCACTCCCCAGCCGTGGCCCGGCTGGATCAGCAAATCCGTTTCGCCAAAATATCCGCCGACGGCGGTCTCTGACAACATTCCAAGATGCATCGATTCGAGCGTCCGAGCGACGGTGGTCCCAAGCGCCATCACTCGCCCGCCATTCCGTTTAGCATCGCGAATGGCCCCTACGGTCGCGGCCGGTATCTCTGCCCACTCGTGATGCATCACATGATCACGTAGGTCGTCGACCGTGACCGGAAGAAAGGTTCCAAGCCCCACGTGCAAAGTGACCTCGGCTATCAAAACACCGCCTGCCCTCAGTTCACTTAGAAACTCTTGGTCAAAATGAAAACTTGCCGTCGGCGCCGCAAGGCTACCAGCATCCACCTGCGCCTGAACCTTTGCGAAAATCGATTGATACTCACCGCTATCAGCGGCTCGCATGTGCCGTTCACCTCGGGCCTTTTGTATGTACGGTGGAAGCGGAAGCTCACCCAATCGTTCAAACAGATCTTCCGACAGTGCCACATTCGAACGAAGCGTCTGCGGTCGCCCGCGGGCCACCAGTTCAAAACGCAGATTCGCATCGTTGATCGTTTGCTCGGTGCCCGCCTTCCATCGGCTGGAGGGACAGAGCACTTCCCACTCACGGCGCTCGGAGTCGACCGGACGAATGAAGAGGATCTCAATCCCCTGATCGGTGAAGATCCTTCGACGCAACACACGGGTATTGTTCACAACTAACAGGTCACCAGGTCGAAACATCGAGAGGAGTTGCTGGCGATTGATTTCAACTGGCTCACCAGAAGGAGCGACAAGCATAATGCGGCTCTGGCCGCGCGCACGCTCAGTCGCAACCAGATGCTCTGGGTACTCAAAATCAAGATCGGCGACAGCAAGAGAGGGACGGTTGATTTGCACCGATCGTGGATGACACAGATCCAAGACCGAAGTCAGTAAAAAAAACGCCGCGGTCCCGGAACTCTCTCCGATCACCGCGGCGGCACCACCAAACGTTTTCGCCAAGCCCAACCACAAACCCGGCGAAAAAGGGAACGCTACTCCAAACCCATTTTCATTTCTGGCGTTCCGGCCTTGAGCTTGAGCGTACCGGCACCCTCACCGCGAACCGCGACGAATACCCAATCACGCCAACTCCAAAAACCAGATACGCCAACCCAACAGCCAAAAGGAACATCAGGTCTCCACTTACGTCATTCATGACGCCTGCCTTGTACCGGTCGGACGAACTCCCAGCTGAAGTTCAAGGTCAGCCAACCGGCTCACCGCCTCCTCTAAAATCACCCGCCTTGACCAGCCCGCTGTCTCGTCGCCCAGAAGCTCTACGAGGCTTTTCAACTCCTCCAATGAGCTCTGCATGTCTCCCCACACTTTCTCTGGCCACTCCCCCTCTGAATAGAAGCTTGAACCTTCCTCTTGATCCTGCCGGGGCCCCCCACGCTGGAGCATCATCTCCCCCTTTTCCTTGGCTTCCTCACCACCGCGTCCGTGCGCTGGCTTCTGATCGTAAGACAATTCAGCTCACCACTTCGGTTAAGCGTCGAAATGGTTTTCGTGCCTGGATTTTACGCGATTTTGATGTTCCCCTCCCGATCGCTTGACAGGACGGCGGTCTTCCTAGAGATTGGGGGTCCTTTTTTAGGGAACCAATTGAGCGCGAGTGGCGAAATTGGTAGACGCACCAGCTTGAGGGGCTGGCGTACGCAAGTACATGATGGTTCAAGTCCATTCTCGCGCACCATTTTTAGGTTTTTAAAAACGATCGGACTCGGGTCCGATTTCTTAAAAGCGACACCCCTGGGTGTCGCTTTTTCGTTTTGGCGCCCTTTCCACTAGACCGAAAGCGTTGCGCCGCACCAAACACGGCCGATAAGCGCTCACGTCAACATTCTATAGACCCTTTCGCAAAGGGTCCCCTAGAGTTGAATCCATGCCCGAGCGAGCTCTAAAAGATAGCAATTCTTGGCTCTACTCTCCTCGACAGGATCTCGTGCTCACCGCACTGATTTTTACCGCGGCCCTCCTCTTGCCCACCATGACTCCGACCAAATGGGGTATTCTGGAGTTCTCGGCCGTCGCCATTTTGATCGATCAGAACCATATTTTTACGACCTTCTTTCGGATCTATTTTGACCCTTCGGAATTCAGGCGGAGGCGTCGCCTTTATCTCGCCGTGCCGCTTTTCGCCGGCGGAGCGGCGGCCCTCACCCTCAGCATCGATCCGTCGGTGTTCTGGATCACCTTCTCAGCGCTTTCGATGTTTCACTTCATCCGCCAGCAATTCGGCTGGTTTATGATCACGCTCCGGAAAAATGTGGCCGCACTCAATGCCGCAGAAGTCCGCCTCAACAAGGCCCTCTTCTACGGCCTCATCATCCTGCCGATGATCTATGGGATGAGCGAACGCTCAATCGGGTTTTACGTGATTTCGTTTAAGCCAGAGCTGCCGACAGCTCTCGCGACTCCAGTACTGGCGCTCTACTTCATCGTTCTGGTCAGTGCCGTCGTCTACGAAATCCATAAAACCCGCAGCACAGGTCTCTTGAACTGGGCGAAGTACAACCAGTATCTGATTACGTTTGTGATTTCATTTCTCTGGCATATGGTCGGACGAGGAATGTCACCCGTGCCTGTGATTATCGCACATGGAATCACATACTGGTACGCGAGCTACGTGAAGTTGCATCGAAATCCAAACACCCTGCTGCCCCCGCTCAAGAGCCTGCTGACCGGGCGCTGGTCCCTCTTCTCATTGTTCGCTCTGATCTCGACGATTACATTTTTGTACTGGAACACGTTTTACAATGCCGACATGGCAAAGCTGTTCTTTGGACATTTTGCTTACTTGGCACCAGTTGTCTTTGGCACATTCAGTTGGACACACTATCTGCTCGATGCGTTTATCTGGAAAAGCTCTGACAATCCGGCCGTTCGCGAGATTCTCTACACCGCAGCAAAGGCCCAGACGTGAAACTCAGATCGAGTTGGTTCATCAGTTCTACACTTCTGGCGCTTCTCCTCGTAGTATTCACTTGGCGCTACTCGAAACAGCTGTCCGTACCACTCCCGCTCGTCAAAAGTCAGTTGGGTTTTGCCTACGGAGATCTGCTCGCGACCGCTCATGCTCCGGCTCTCAAGGGTTGCGAACTTGCACCGCCATTGCTTCAGGCGTTCTGCTACGAAGGCTATGGCCGCCACCTCTTCATGTCGACAAAAGCTCCGCTTCGCGAACGGATATCTGCTTTTGTTACAGCTTTTCCTCTCGGGCCAGCAATCTCGGCCTTTAATAGCCTCGGCACCGGACTCTACTTCGTTCGTCTTCCTCCGCGCGAAATGGTTGATCTCTTAAATGAAACCTTGGGGCCTAACGACATTCGCATCGATTACGCCGTAAATGGCTGGGGCTTTGCTAAAACCCGGGCCGAAAAACTCCCGCCTCAAGCAGCGCTTGCGATCTGCGACGACTTTGTCGACTTACGTCTTCGCGACAACTGCCAATTCGGAGCAGGAAGAGCCTCTTATTTTGTCAGCCAAGACGTCGCCCGTGTTGTCGAAAGCCCTGAGGTGCAACGAGAGTCATGGTTCCTTCGCGGCTATGGATTCGCTGCGACGTTTGCAGGTCAGGTTGATCTTGGCCAGGGGTTAGCGTTTTCAGAACAAGTACGACAGCAACTGCTCGATGGCGCAAAACTCGCTCAGGCGCGCCGTCTTATATATATCAACACCGACGATGGGCCGGTCGAAGCAAACATCGATGCCGAAGTCCTTCGCATCACGAGCTGCCTCCGCCTGTACAAAAAGTCACTTCGCTGCCTCGAGCCTTGAGGCTTAGACCTTAGGCTGTACAAATCATCTCACTTTACGTCGATAAGAGGGGATGCAATCAGAGCCATCGAGGCCGACCTCATTTGTCGAACAGATCGCAAAACTGCTGTACCGGAGACACGATCCCAAACAGCCGGCTCGCTACTTGCGCTTGCTCGTCGTCAACGTGCTCGCCAGCCTCGGCTTGGCCGCAGGCGTTTTACTTCTCAGCAGTAAACTCAATGATCGGCAGTCGCGCCCTGTAGTTGAAGTTCCGGCTACAACATGGTCGATTCTCTTTACAGAGGAGAAACATTCCTGCTGGTCAAACACAGACGCAACCTGCCCCGCCTCCCCTGTCAGTTTGGCGCTTTGGCGCTCGCCACTCAAACGCTGGTCTCCTGAATACTACAACCGGCTCGAGGCCGATCTCAGCGCGCCCTACTGGATGGGAGTGCAGATCCCGCCGGAGGCCCTCAAACGGGCGGCCACTCAAGGCGCAACAAGGCTCATGCTCGGTCTCCTCTTTAGCCGCTACGAGGTTTGGCTTGATGGAAACCTCGTTCAAACCGGCCACTATCTTGAAAATGATTTGCCGGTCGCGATTGATATCGCACGCGATCGTCTTCATGAAGACAAACCGCTTTCTATTGCCATCGCCGTTTTTCGCGATGGTCGCATGCGCACAATGGATTCGTCGTGGTTCGTACCGGCTCTCGGTCTCTTCACCTCAAAAGCAGCAGACGAACAAATGCGCTGGACCGTGTTTGCCGGCGACACGCGGTTTTTGATTATGTTCGCGATCTTCATGCTTCTCGGCACAGTGTTTCGATTTGCCGCAAGCTCGGACTCAGCAAAGGACGAGTTTCGCGCAGCAGCACTGCTCTCGTTTGTGTTGGCACTCACTCAAGTTGTGATGGCGGATTCGGTCTTTCGCATGATCGGAGCCACCATTTACTACCGCGTCCTGTCCGCATTTTTACTAGGCGAAGTCACCGCCGTTCTCGCGTTCGGATTGGCTGTTGCGCGCAATCGACACTCTTACGTCACTTTCGCCAGTGCCGCGACGCCTGTATTTTTACTGCTCGCATTTTTCCTTCCGTCGAGTTGGATCGACAGCGGACAAGTGGCCCAAGCAACGGTCAACGCCATGACGCCAATCGCCTATATCGCGGCCGGCCTCCTTTGCTTGATTCAGTTTGTGCAGATTCAAACTGCACAGTCGAACAACACGCTCGCAGCATCGGCGTCACAATCTCGAAACACAACGCTCTTGATCATGACCTTTATGCTGATCTCGATCGGACTTGCGTTCTTACTAGAGTCAAACGGACTTGAATCGGGACTCGCGGCTACAGTCGAGACGCATTGGGCTCGTTACCTCGTCCTGTTTCCTCTCCTCACGGTCACGGTCTCATTGGCCGCCGACGTTCAGCATAGCTTCAAACTCCTCGAGACAACTCCGATCTCTTCCTTTCACAAACTCGCCATTCTACCGAGTGAGATAGAAGGTCGAATCATCAATATCGACATCAAGGGTTCCGAGACACTATTCCGAACCGGAGCCAATAAAGAAGTCGGCGGCACGATTATGAGTACGGTGCTATCAGAAGTCTGGACGACGTTCTCAGCCTCTGGCGCCACCGTCTTACAATCAGCCGGAGACGATCTGCTGGTGCTATACGACAAACAGACACTGGCTCACTCTCCGCTATTGTGGCTCGAAACACTCAACGCCGTCCACGCTCAATTGCAAGTGATCGCTCAACGGCTCGCGGATTCTCATGTCGAGCTGGCAGGACTTAAAACGCTTGAATATCGCGCCGCAGTCTGTGACGGCAGCGTACGCCCACTTTGGAGAATTGTCGGAACAACCCGAGTTCCCGCTTGGGTCGAAGCGGGATCTAAAAATGTTTTTGTCGAATCCGCTCGGCTCATTGAGCTTGAACGTTCACAGCGTCTAACAGACCGCGGTTCAGTCGTGGTCATCGAAGATGAGATTCGCGCCACCCTTCCTCCACATGTACATTCCACTCCTCTTACTGGAACGGGAAAACACGGACGTCAGTACTCCGCCACGGCGTTGGTTCTCGATGACTCGTTCTCACTCTACCCCGGTCAGCGTCCCGCGGTTCGTATCGCCAAATAATCCCGAAATCGAAACAATCGGCTTTGGAGCGTGCACGATTCAAACACCCGTCAATCATTTGTACGCGCGAATGCCGTAAAGTGGCATTTCGTTCGATTCGGCAAGGCACACGAATTGATCACTAAAGACAAATCAATCGACGTCAACAGCTTGTAACGGGAGAAGGAAGATGATGAGTCGTCTCAAAACAAAACGCACGGAACCACTTCTCTTGGCGCTGCTCGGCGTGTTGTTGATGATCAGCTTTCAAAACTGCTCCAACTCAATGAGCTTTGACGGATCCGCGGCTTCGCTCACCAAGTCCGCCGCGGCCACAGAACCAACCAATGGCGACGACCAAGACCCAACGGCCGTGGTCAACCCTCCGCCATCAACCGATGAAGACGACCTCGATACCGACATCGACTATGACCACAACGGTCGCCGCATCGCCTTTAACTGTGTCACCGGTGCACGTCACGGCTGGAGCGAGGCCGAACTTGCAAACGCCGATGACCTCGTACTGAAAGACAAGATGGGACTCGTTTTTCTCTACAAGAAACCTCTGAAGAATGTCTTCGTCACCAATATTCAAGGGTCCGTCGGAATTCGCAACGCCTGGAAAACCACGGAGTATACAAATCTAAAAAGCATCGTTTCAGCACTTCGCTCTGTTGAAGTGACAAAGGCCTCACAAATCGAAGCGGCGATTTCGTCAACTGCGACGATGCAGCTTGATGAACTCACGAACGTCAAAGCCGGCTTCATCTGCGCCAGTGGCGCCGACATCGGCAAAGTTTCGAATCTCCAGGGGTTATTTATGAAGATTCGCGGCCGCGCCTCAGTGGGTTCAACGCGCGGGCACGCCGATGAGATCTCAAATCTGCGCGGAACCTTTATGTCGATCGCCAAGCTTGACATCAACAAACTCAGCAATGCCGAAGGTGAGCTCATCATTCGAGATGCCGAAATCGAAGAACTGTCGAATGTTCGAGGCGGCCTGACGCTCATCAACACTCGAGTCAAACTACTGAAAAACATCGAGGGCGTGCTCCGCGTTCACAATGCGACGATCGCAAACCGCGAAAACGTCAACGCCGCTGAAGTCAAACTTGCTGACTTCAAACGGCGTCCGTAATCAAGGCATTCGGTTTTATTTGATGCTTACTTTGTGAGAGTCGTGCATTCATCAGACGTGATCACGCCTGTTTCATTAGGTGCATAGAGTCCTGACGTCGGAATGGCGTAAGTCTTCACGGTTTTAAATACAGGCACCATGACGTCCTTGCCCGACGCATCGAGAGTTCTCACCATTTCTTTGATCTGAACTTCGATCTCATAGTATTCGGCATTTTTTGCGCCACAAAACTCGCCCACTACTCGGTGCGCCACAACTTTTGTTTCGCTTTGAAAACGGTCGGCCGCCATCTTTTCAACACGCTGCTCTGCCGTCTGCACTGGACGGTAGAATCCCGCCGCTTTCGCATCGATCGCAAACATCGACATCACCAAAACAGCCAAGAGTGAGAGAATGCGGAAATAACCTTCAAACTGAACTTTCGAACCAACCACACTTTTCATAACGACGCGCCTTTATTCTAATGAAAAATACCAGAAAACAACGACCGCAGCTCTAGTCTTCATCGTCTGTGCCGACGACGCCCGCAGCTTCAATCGAGCTGAGCCTCCCTCGCTCTTTCATACTTACAATCCTGGTGACAGTTTTCGCGCTACGGCAAATTCGACGCACCAACACCGCGGTGGTGCCAAGATCGCACCGATTCGAACGATTCCGAGTTGGACCAGCTGTTGCTCTCATTCAAAAGCAGCACGGTTGCAGGGTCAGAACAGACCCACCAAACACCAAAAGGGGGAAGTCCATGGTTCAACGAGTTATCCGATCATTTCCAAAGCTAGGCGCTGGAGCGCTTGCTCTTTCGACATTGCTCTCTGTCGTCACGTCGACAACGGCGATGGCTGCCGATATTCAACTCGGTATGCCTGGCTACGGCGGCACTGGCTGCCCGGCAAATTCAGCAAGCGTAACTCTTGCGCCCGATCAAAAATCTCTGTCTATTCTATTTGACCAATATGTTGTTGAGGCCGGCAACGGTCGCACAATGGATCGCAAATCTTGTAACATCGCAATTCCAGTTCGTGTACCACAAGGATACTCCATTTCGGTCTTCCAGATCGACTATCGCGGCTTTAACTCGCTCCCCGCCGGAGCGCGGTCGCAGTTTAACGTGGAGTACTTCTTTGCTGGCTCTCGAGGTGTTCGACAGACAAAGTCGTTCTTTGGTCCCGCTTCGAACCTTTACGAACTCACCGACCATCTCACCGCCGAAGCACTGGTTTGGACTCCATGCGGAGCTGACACCAACCTTCGCGTGAATACGTCGATGCTGGTTCAAAGCAACCGCCGCCAAGAACAGGCGATGGCCACTGTCGACTCAGCCGATGTTACAGCGGGTCTTGTCTACCACATTGCATGGAGAACATGCCGCTAGTTTCATTCTTCTCATCGGGCCGATCATCTCTGGTCGGCCCCTTTCTTTCACAGCATTTATGAAGGGTTTTTCGATGTCGGGGCTTCGTCGATTACTTATGCTTTGCTCGTTTTTCTTCTCTTCTTTAACAGTCGCAACCGCATCGGCACAGCTCGCTGACAACAGCGGCAATTTCTCGAACTACGACGAAGGCGCCCCACCAAATACAGACTCAGACTCTGTTCCTGGACTGCAGATGATGGCCCCCTCGTACAGCGGAACCGGATGCCCACAAGGCTCAGTCTCTGCAACTCTTTCTCCCAATGGAACATCTCTCTCACTGCTCTTTGATGCCTATGTGACCGAAGCCGGCGGCACAACGGGTCAACTTCGAACCGCCAAAAACTGTCAGATCAATATTCCGTTTACCGTTCCTCCCGGATACGCCGTACAAGTCGTCAAAATGGACTACCGCGGCTTCGTGTCGGTCCCAAACGGAGCTCGCTCGACATTTGGCGCCGGCTTTCGATTTCTTGAAATCAATGGTCGCGGTACAAACTCGAGACGCGTTCTCAGGGCATCCGTCTTGACTGGCCCTCGGCAAGAAAACTTTGTTTTAAGCAGCATTGTTCGCGGCCCTGAGTTTTCACCGTGCGGACGAAGTTTTGTGCTCGCCGCCGAATCCATACTCAATGTGCAGAGCAATCGCGCTGGTGAGAGCGCCGTTTCAACCATCGACTCACTCGATGCAACTCAGACCCCCGTGATCTACTCGTTACGTTGGAAACGCTGCGGAGGGCACCAAGGCCCTGGACCAGACGGCCCTCACCCCGGTCCTCGTCCTCCACGACCGCGCTGGGGACGCTAGCCCTACTGGCACTCGAACTGCTTTCATCTGTTCAAGTCATTGCGACACGGCCATGCGATAGTCAAAACACTCCGCCTTCTCCCCTAAACAGGAGCTCGCGAAATGCTCGTGACAATCGATGTCCGTCCTGTCGACAATTTAGACGGAGGTTCGAGATGAAAAGACTTTTCACTTCATTTATTCCACTCGTGAGTCTTGTGACACTCTCGGCCTGTGAGCCAGCTCCAGAACAGCCAACTGTTCATCCAAAGCAGGTTGAGACAACAAAGCCAGTTCCGTTCTCACGCATTCGAATTGTCGAGAAAACGCTCCGTGAGTTCAGTCGAATCGAACGTCCACTACAAGCATACTTTGCAGTTCAGACTAATGATGCCATTCCGTCGTGCGCAACCACCACACATCCGACAGGTTATGTCGCGGTGACAACTTGGGCCTGTGGCACGGATCCCAATGAACGAGGTCGGCGGGAAATTGTAGGCCGAGAAGCTGTTCGCTACTCAAAAGAAAAATCGAGTCTTATCTACACGGCGCAACTGACAATCACAAATTTTGATGATCTGGAGCCACGCGACGAGGCGCACGCTCTCGAGGTGAAAAGGATGATTGTCATCGAACTTACAGACTCCAGCTCGCGCGCAAATCTCAACGCCCGCGTATCGGGATCCATTCGCACCTCGCTCAAACCGACCCCAAAGTGGCAAGGATCCAATTTTGAAATCAAACTCAAAGGCCTGCTGCGCGGCGATGCACTCAATCCCACTATTAAGGCTGGATCATCTCTCGACTTTTCAGGCGCATTGTGGGGAGAAAATGATCTCCGCAGTACAAAGTTTGGCGCCGGACGATACCTCCATGTCGCCAACGACGATATTGAGATGAAGAGTTCAACGGCTGACTCCTGCTTCCGACCTGTTGGTTCATGGAAGCTTTCAACAGAAGGCGGCGGCGTAACCGATCGCCATAACGTCACGTCGTCACTTACATCTGTCGATGAGGACGGCGGGATGTCACTCGCGTGGGATCCGGCGTTCTGTAGCTTGCCCTAAGTGTTTCAAACTGAAGCATCCTGCGCGACAGGGACTGTCGCGCCGACATGACAGTCTATTGGAATAGGACGAGGTACAAACATGTCACACACCGCTTCGACAACGACGATTTCAAAGCCTATGCGAATCTTAAAAGTTCTCGAGATCGTGGCGCGACTCAAACGCGCGACCCCCGAGGACGTCATGAGATCGCTCGCAAGCTCACTGGCTATCGGCGAAATCAGTGACAGCTTTCGGCGATCGATTTACCGCGACCTCAAAGAGCTTGCGCACGACGGCCGTTTGATTGCGACTCACTTTAGCCCCGATGGAGCCGAGATCGATGTCGACCTGCTTGAACATTTCTCAAATATTCGTGTTGAGTATTCGATTCCCCATAGCAATAGCGTGGCCCGCGGGGCCGGCCTTCTCGAAAAAGCGGGCGGCAGCTTTCGCGCGATCAGTCCGTTGATTCAATCCTGGGCGATCGAACAGCCGACACTGAGCTTAAAGAAAGGTTTCACCCACCTCTTCTTTGAAACTGCTGAGTTTTCATTTCTCTGCCTCAAAGTTCGAAATGACGAACTTCCGGTGTCAATCCTAGTCGCACGAAGAAGCGACGAGCTCGACGCTCTCGACGCTCGTCTTTTGAAGGAAAAGTTTGGTCAGCGACTCGGAGTGCTTTCTCTGAACCATCGCACTTTGAGCGGCTATAGCGCCGAAAAACGCGCCGGCCACGCCTTGATCACGCTCAGCGCAGATGGCAAAGTTACGGTCACCGATCTCAACTCATCGAATGGCTCGGCCGCAAGTGATGCGAGCGACGACTTTCTAGTCGAAATCTGCTCGCCGCAAACAGCGGCGATCACTCGAGAAGAACACGATGGAGTGACTGCACCAGGGCAAAAGGTGCCTCATCGGATTTTCGGAACCACCCAGTGGACGCCAATGCAGCCAAGTGCCTCAAGCTCACTGCCACTCGTCTTTCGTCTCGGTAGCGTGATGCTGATTGCCGCCGGAGACCTCTCGACTTAAGTCTTTACAGTCGCAATTGAAACTCATCGTCTACTGATCGCAGTCCGATAAGATCACTAGCCATGAGTGTCAAAAACACACATCAGAACAACACCGCGACGGCCGAAATGCCGACGATTTCGCAGCCGACTGCAATCGGACGATATCAGGTTTTGCGCACGCTTGGCTCTGGCGGGATGGGCGAAGTTCTTCTTTGTCGGGACCCACAGAGTGAAAATGAGGTCGCGCTAAAAGTTGTCGACCCTGCTGCCGCTCCGCGACTTCGAGTTGAAGCTGAAGCCCTGTCTAAAATTGACCATCCCAACGTCGTTCGGCTCATCAGCTCGGACCTCTCGGGCACTCCAGAGTCAGGCAAGCGCCCCTTCATCGCCATGGAATACATCGAAGGATATTCACTCTTGCATCTCATTCGAGCAAGACGGCTCACGATTGTCGATATTCTCGACTATACAGTTCAACTTCTCACCGGACTTGAGGCGATTCATCGAAGCGGCTTTTTGCATCGTGATTTAAAACCAGCCAACATCATGATCGATAAAAATCGACGCCTTAGAATTATTGATTTCGGGATTGCGCAACCTCATCGACATGGAAACGGCATTCAAGTCCAAGGACCCAATGGCCCATTGACAACACAGGGCCACATCATTGGCACAATGAACTACATGGCTCCCGAAGTCCTCTGTGGAGACCGCGCCTCCACCAGCTCTGACCTCTATTCGGTCGGAGTGATCGTTTGGGAAATGATCCATCATCGCCTTCCTTTTAGCACTCGCGATCGGAACCTGCTCGCGCAAAATGTCGTTAAACAAAACCTCGAATGGTCACCAGCCATCGGCGACTTCTTACCCGATGGACTCATTCCACTGATTAGTCGAATACTCGCCAAAACAACAGACAAGCGTCCCGCAATAAATGCAGCGCTTATCGAAGAGTTCAAAAAGATGCTTCTCGGACTGACTCTCCCAGAGCCGCTGCGCCGACCGTGTCCGACCAATAAAACCCATCGACGGCCGGTCTTTGATAAAAACGTCCTCGCTCAAAACTCGATCGCCGACGTCGAGATTCCGTACTTGGCATTGACCAGAGACACTTTGCGCCTGACATCAGCTCACCCCACTGATCAGGAGACTGTGGCCACCTATTTAACTCTGAAAAAAACCTGCGCTGATGCACGAGGCGAACGCATCAAGCGACGCCTTCTAGAAAGTCGTGCGCTGGCAATCCCACGTCCAACGACCTGGCAGGCGCGACTACATGCCGCTCTCATTCCAATTGCAATTGGCGTTATCGCTTTCTCCGGCGTTGGCCTACTGCGATACCTCGACATCTCCCTGCTCTCTCGTTCTCGACTGACGGGTGTGCCGTTAACAGACATCGTGAGGAGTCGCGGCCTACGAGCCCCTGCCGGACAAAGCGCTGAATCGCGACTTGTCTACGATATCGAAACTGTTGGCGCGAGTGGAGAAACTCGCACCTCAACGGAAACCCGAACAATTCAAGCTCAAAGCGCCGACTCCGTCATCTGGGAGCATCAGACCGACGGACAAGCCCCACGCACCGTTGAAATTCCGATCGGCACAATACCGAGCAATGTCTTTTTTGCTCCGCTCAGTGGCGATCAAAATCGTGTCGCTCGCCTCGAAACTTACAGCACCGACTTTCTCAATCTTGCCCCTGGGCGGGAGTTTACGATTCACTTCCAATCCCCGCTCAATCAAGAAGTCGAGACACAGACCTGCCGTTTCTATGAGGGAGGCATCGAGCGCCTACTAAAGACCGACTTCAATGCACTTGAAGTCAAATGCCAGCGCAGTCTTGCTCGCGGAGATCGAAAGCTGCGCCAGAGCGAAGAAACTTATCTTTTTCTTCCCGAGATCGGTGTGATCCTTCACGCGACACAAACTGTACGCGAACAAACAGCTAGCGGCAGCCTGCTCTTCAAACAGACCAAAAGATCGGCACTCAACATCGAGAAATCGACCTTTCCGGCGCTCCGCAGCAAGGGCGACGCAAGATGATTTTCGCCGTCGTCTCAAACTGATTCAAAAGTCTCTCCGCTATTCAGCCGATAAATATGACAGATGGATCAACCGGCAAACCGTCGCCCTCCAGGTCACAAGCAAGACCTTCTGAATCTCGCAGATGGCGCTCTCGCACGCGATCTCTATGCACGCCCAAGTCGGGATGAAGTTTTACACCATAACGTCCCGGTTCGCATTGCGAAGAAACTTGCACTCGACAACGACTCACAGATCGCTGTTGGCCTGGGCGCACTCGGCGCCGTGATCTGGCGTCTTGACGTCCGTGCCGGTCGCGTCGAGATCAGCGATTCAGGACGACAGCTTTTCACGCAAACGCTGGGACTCGATTCCACATGCCTCGATGAGAGTCGCTACGGTTTTGCAACACACGCCCATCCCGATGACCGCGATCGCATTCTAGCGCTCTTGGCCAACGGCATTGAGCGTCCCGTCCGCACTCACTTTCGCGTGATCGACAACGATGGCGAAATCCGCTGGATTCACCTGAAGGTTGTGCACTCATCTCAGTCACCGTTTTCCGATAGCAACGATGATTCGCTCTGGTTTTTTGCCGAAAACCAAACTTCAGAGCGGGCAGAAGAAGAGCGCCAGAAGAGACTCCTGGCCGATCGCATCTTGGCAACGCTCCTTGGTTCTTCGCTGGAGAGTGTCGAACCTACTCATTTCGAGAGTCGCTCATTGATTGAGAGCGTCGGCGGCAAGTGGCAACCACTGATTGAAGCAAAACACATTCGATGGATCGGCCCGGATGCAGCCCCCACAGGACGTCCCAGTCAAATCATGGGCTCCGAACTCTTGATTCAAATCATCTTGGACGCAATGTTCGAAAATGCTCTTGATGCGCTCACCACAAACCCAGGTCTTCATGCGTGGGTCCGCTTTGAGCTTTTCGAGGACGACGAATCGCTCTTTCTCGCCGTCAGCGATTCGGGCCCAGGCGTTCCGCTGATTCATCGCGGTTCAGTTTTTGACCCCTTCTTTTCAACTCATCCCGAGCGTTCCTCGGGACTCGGTCTCACGCTCGCACGTTCGGCTGCCGAATGGCATGGCGGCACTCTTCGCCTGGATCACTTCTCAAAGAACACTCGATTTATTGCGCAAATTCCAAAACGCTTTCGCGCTGCAATCAAAAACAGCTAGCCGACTTTTCCATAGCCCACAAAACGAAGGCCTGCGCGAATTCCGCGACGCCACTCAACGCGAGCTTTCAGGCGTCGCTTCTTAGAAGTCCCCTCGCGACTCAGCAATGCAACCTCAATTTCGACCGCTGCACCACGTGGCGGCGGCGCCTTACACTTCAGGCAAACTCCGCCACGACTCACGTTCACCAGTTCACCTTCGATCCACTGAAAGCCACCGTCTTGCCTGAACAAACACGTCACGTCCGTCGGAAAGCGAGGAAACTTTCTCGGTGCGACTCGGCTCACGGCCACGGAGGGATCCAGGCCATCACGCGATCAAGCCCGGGACGCGAGCGGTCGATACGCAAACTCCAAAATCCAAAATAGTGGCCCCAATTGTGGCGAAGCATCGCCCCTCCAAGACCGGCAAAGCGAACACCTGCAATTTCTTCGAACCGACGCGTGTATGCGCCAAGAACTCGCGGTTGATCCAAGTAAGTCGACCAACCCACCCGCTTTCCGCGATTGGTCACAAGATCCACAATGCGTCGCTCACCGTTGTCGAGAACCAATACATCAAAACTCCAAGCCTGACGCGTCAGCAGAGATGTCGGCAAAAGCGATAAAAACTTTTGAACGAAACTTTGCGCAGACTCAATTTCAGAAGGAGTAAAGCGCACGCCGCTGACCCACGTCGTTGGCGTCGCATCGCGCAGCACCTGCCCTTCATACGTATGAATTCGCAACTCGCGCCAAGCGTGACTTCGATCTTTGATCTTGAGCGGCGCCCTTGAGTTCGCAGCCGAGATCACATCCTCCTGCAGAACGATCGCCTCACCACTCGCAATATCGTCGAGGACGGTGCTGCGAACCGGAAGCTTGCGATGCTCTGGTCGATAGAGAGCATTCTGTGGTTTGAGAAGCTCTTGAACAAAGAGGTCGGTTTCAGCAAAAAGACCGCGCCCGGTCTCACTTGGCGCTACACCCACCGCTGGACGCGCAACAAATCCAGCCGGAAACTCGCGAAAGAGTGCCGCCTCAATCACGTCACCGTCCGCTCGCAGTCGCCCCTCAGAGTCGACGAGCGATGCCGAAACCAGAAACTCGCGAAGCCCTTTTGTCTTCGGCAAAAATTCGGTTGCGCGATCACCAAGCTCCCGTCGCACAACTTCATAAAAAAGCTTTTTATCAGAAAGCTGTGATGTCGCCCACGACGCATCAACAAGCTTATTGGCATAGACGGCCTGAAGCCATTCCTGGCGATCCGGAAACAGCGGCAGTGACACCGCTGTCGTCGTATAGACCGCCTGACGCGGCGGTCGTCCTTTCAAATCCTGGAGAATTTTTGCGACCTTTTCACCGACCACAGTCTCGGGCGTACTGCTTCGCACGACTTTGCTTGGTTTTGCTTTTTTTGATTTTTGGATTTTAGCGAGAGTCTTGGCTTTTGCAGCGCTCGCTTTTGCCGCTTGCGCATGCGCATGCGACATCGCGGTCACTTGCACGCTGATCAGCACACCGATGAGAGCCAAAGCCGCCAATAGAATTTTAGTCGATCTAAATTTTCTCATGCTATCCCCCGCTCGTTCTTAAGGCTAGCGCCCCGGGAAAGGGCGACGCAAGACGATTTGCTGAAAATGAGGCCCCCGGGTTGCGTCCGAGTTTAGCCTTAGTCGTTCTCAGACCAACACTTCGACCGGAAATGCTCGGCAGACCTGAGCGCTTCTATTTCGATCTCTGCGACGGTCTACATCTGTAGCCAAGGCCGCGGTGGCCCAAGGTCGCCGTACTGAATCGCTCGCGCCTCACGGCGCGTGATGCCCCACGCCCCACCTTCGATTTCATTGAGGTCGACGTAGCGCCACGCGCTCACGAACGCCCTTCCACTTGCAGCGACAAGCCGTGTCCATGGGCGCTGCAACCAAAAACTCTCGGTTCTCGTCTGTCCTTCTTCCATCTTCACTAGAAGCGCGATCGCGCCGCTCACTGCTCTTAGGAAATTCTGAAAGCGCTCTTGCTCGCGACATTCCACTAGAAAATGCAGGTGATTGCCGGCATTCGCGAAGCGATGAACGTGAACAAGCTGTCGCTTTGCGTGGGTCTCCACGATATGCGCAATACGATCCCTTCGCCCGCGCTTTAAGAGCGAAAAAAGGCCTCGCGTCCGCATCACCACGTGAATGGCGGCCCTTGGCGAAAACGGCCTTTCTGACTTTGCGTGCGAGTTTTTTAGGAGGTCGCCACCAAAGGTTGCGCCCGGCAAATGTTTGGTTGGAATGAGGCGGCGTTGCCTTGGGCGCATCGGTAGCGATGGTCTACTTCAGAAAGGAAAAGTCGTCAAGGAGAAGTCCTAACTCAAACCAAGTTCCAATAGAACTCATGACGGCCAACAAGCCAGCAATAGGACGGCAGCCGCGCCACTCGGCAGCCCACTGGGTGTTGTCCTTGAACCGGCTTCACTGCGCATAAAACGTCACTCTCCTTAAGACTTTTGAAATAAGAACAACTATAGCCGAGATCAACCGGCATACGCACTGCAGTCGTCCCAATCTGAAAAATGGCTCGTCAATCGTTAAACTTTAAAAAGTGAGGAAAACTATGCTCAAAGCTCTCGCCGCCATGGCCGGAACAGTACTCATTGCCTTCAGCTCAACATCAATTGCCGGTGAATCTGCCGCGGCGGCCACACTGAGTGAGCTCGCCAATCTGACAAATACTCAGATTGAAAAAATGAGTAACAGCGAAAAATCAAAGTATCTTGGTGTTAACCTTGTCCGACTCGTTGGCGCCTGCCCAGTTAGCGCATGGACACTCACTGCTGCGGCGATTGTCGAAACGACGCCTTTCGGATACGCGCCTTCGCTCGTCGACGATGTTGTCCATGGGACCAACAGGACCTTTCAAGAAAAACATGGGCTTACACACTTTGGCGGCGCAGTTTCTTTCGTTGCCGATCTCATCAATATCGCAAATCAATTTCTCTACGACTCGGACGGCCGTCTTCTTCAGGAGGCAAAGGAGATGAAGAACACGAAGTCTGGATATTCTGTCGTTCGCCGTCTTGCCAACCATTTCTATGGACCAGAAGGAAAAGGTGAATGCGGCAAGGCTGGACGCGCAATCTCCGACGTTCTCAGTTCGCTATAGAGGACGAGCATGATGACTCCATGCGCGACGCCCGGGACGAGGCGAACTCTTCCCGGGCCGCAGTCTCGCTCGAGCCTCACGGCGCGTGAATCCCCACACCCCACCTTCGATTTCATTGAGGTCGACGTAGCGCCACGCGCTCACGAACGCCCTTCCACTTGCAGCGACAAGCCTTGTCTATGGGCGCTGTAGCCAAAAACTCTCGGTTCTCGTTTGCCTCTCTTCGAGTTTCACTAAAACCACGATCGCGCCGCTCACTGCTATTAGGAAATTCTGAAAGCGCTCTTGCTCGCGATACTCCACGAGAAAATGCAGATGGCCTCCGAGAGGCTCCCGGTCGTGCAATCCTCCCAGAACCCCGTGCGAGAGCGCCAAATTCTGTCACTTCAAAAAGTAATAAACTCCCTGGTGAACCACCAAAAACGCGCCAGCTCCAAATAAATGCCACCCCAGCCTCGGCCCTCCGGTTGCTCATAGGACTTGCGAGAGTTCGCATTGAACGTGAGTGAGCGAACGAGGAGTTGCGAAATGTTTGGTTCATGCCCCCGTTGTGGAAGTGGTCTTCATCGTAATCTAAATGCTATTGGCCTTACGATTTGCACAAGCTGCGGTTGGACCGAGAGCCGAAACCAAAGCGCGACTCGCGTTCGAAACGAAAATCGCACAATGGTGGTGATGGCCGTTTCCGCTCTGGCGCTGCTCCTTGGAATCGCACACTCGATCAACTGGGGTGGCCACGCTCTTGAAGCTCCGCTCCTGAAACTCGGACAACTCACGGGTACACTTTCACCAAAGTCATACAATCGTCTTGCTGAGATCTGCGCTGAATTGGGCAAGTATTCGTGCGCACGTTCCGCGTACATTGAAAGCGCGCAAAATCACCGAAATCCAGAACCGCTCGCTCAACTTGCGCGCCTGCAAATTCGCATGCAAGAGACACAAGCGGCCATGGTGACATTTGGTTCTTACTTCCGCCAAGGTGGAAAGAACGCCGATGCGGCATTCCTCTACGGCCAATTGCTTGAGCAAGCCGGTCAGGACGCGGAAGCGCTTCGCCTGTATCAGGCTTCGATCGACGGTCGCCCAGAAGCACTGCCGATTGCGGCAACCGGTGCGATCGTTCGCATTATGATGAAGCAAGGGCGCTACGAAGAGGCGCACGCGGTTCTCGTTGCCTTCCATGCAAGCGCTGGAAACGCGAAGGGCTACCTCAATACGGAGCTGTCTCAAATCGAACAGGCGCTTGCTCTGTATCGTCCTAAGGCAAAACTGGCGAAACGATCATAACAATCCGTCAACGATTTGCTCGACAGTAGACAGAAGTTCGACACTCTATCTGGAATCCATCGCAATTCACACTGACTCAGCTTGAGACCTGAATGGTTTCAAGCCCTTAAGGGGTGCTGGCCGCCCCTTTGCTCTACTGAGACAGTGATGGAACCAACACAATGCCTCAGTCCCAAATCGAACCGATCGCGATTTTCTCGCTTGAGCCTGGCTTCGGCCATGGCCTTCTCGACGTCGCTATCGTCGATCTCAACACCGCCTACCCTCGCCGCTGGAAAAGATGAGGTCGCTCCCAAAGAGAGCCACACCGCGCGCCTAGGCACCTTCTTGAGATCCGAGATCGAAGATCGCCTTGAGCGAGTCAGCGGTCGGACTTGGAACTCTGACGAACGAACGCTCTTTGCCAACACGCTCGCCGAGGCCATCGCCGAAGCCGCCTACGAGCAAAACCTCGATGCCTTTCTTTTGCTTTCGATGGTCGAAGTCGAAAGTCGGTACAACAGCCAAGCTGTCGGTCGCCACGGCGAACGCGGTCTGATGCAGATCAAACCAAGCACGGCCAAGTGGATCACCGGTGGCATCGAGTGCGACTTGCACCAATCCCATTGCAACATCGCGGTGGGAGCGGCCTATCTCAAGTATCTCACCCAGCGAACTGAACGACGACAGGCAGAGGATGACTTAAACGACGTCTCGCTTCGTCTTCACGTGCTTCGGTCCTATAACGAAGGTCCAGCTCGCGCCGATCGCTTAAGCCTTGAAACACCAGCTCCGATTCCCTATGCCACAAAAATTGCCGATCGCGCCGAGCGATTCCGCAACCGCTTTCTTGCCCAAGTCCTGAATACAGAAGGGCACGTGACCACGGTCGCTCAGAACCAGTAAGCTCTTTTCGAGCATGGTCAAAACTTTTCCCTTCGCCACAGAAAGCACGCGGGAACGCGTGCAACAATTCATTGAGACAGGCTCTCAGTTTCGCCTCGGTGGCCTTCCCACCGAAGCTCCGCATCCTGCATCAAGCGAACTGGCCGAGCTGGCTCACCACGATTTACCGCGAGCGATCGAGCTCTTTAAAGATATCGAACAGTCTGCACTCGAACTTGTCCTCACCCAGCTCGACGCCGCGCATGAGTTAACCGCAACTCTTCGTCGCGTGCTTCAAGATGGCCACCGTGTGTTTCTATGTGGTTGCGGGGCCACGGGACGCCTTGCTCTTGTTCTCGAATCGATTTGGCGTGAACAGTCACTGCCCGGAAAGCGCGATGACGTCGTGGCCTTCACTGCGGGTGGCGATTTCGCATTGGTTCGATCGCTCGGTATCTTTGAAGATCGCCCTGAGCTAGGCGCCAAACATCTGCTCGACCTCGGCTTCACCGAGGGAGATTTATTGATCGCCATCACCGAAGGTGGTGAAACATCCTTTGTTCTCGGTGCACTTGAAAAAGCGACGCAGAAAAGTCGCGAGAAAGCCTGGCTCCTATTCTGCAATCCAATCGACGTGCTCGTCCGCACAACCGATCGATCGAAGGTCGCCATCGAGAACCCACGCGTGCGACCTCTTGCACTTGAAACAGGACCGATGATTCTCGCCGGCTCAACGCGCCTTCAAGCGTCGTCAGTCCTCATGGCTTTTGTTGGCGGCTGCTTGCGTGAGCTTGTCACCGGCGAAAAGGTGGAATGGATTTTCTCGCAGCTTCTCGATCGCGTGAGCCAAATCGATCTAGAACCCTGTGCGCGGCTCATCGAGCTCGAAGCCCAAGCCCATCTCGATTCGACTTTTACCCTGCATCGCAGCCGGACGGCATCGATCGGTGTTCTCACCGACACCACCGAGCGTGCTCCGACATTTAGCCTTGCACCGTTTGAGAACAGTCGCGATTCTCAATCGGTGCTTTCGCGCACGTATCTTGAGGTCCCCGGCACTTTCGATTCGCTCTCCGCATGGACCCAGATCCTGGGACGCACGCCCCGACCCTTTCATCCCCCGCGCACTGTGCACTCACCGGCCATCGACATGGACGCACTCCTCGGCTTTGATTTTTCAAGCGGAGCAGAAGAACGCCGTGCCGCCCGTGGAGCTTTGACTGAGCTCTCAATCGACATCGAGTTTGAGGCCGATGTTCTTTTCTTCCACTACCGCTCAAATTCGAGTCGCGAAGGCTCCTTCGACTACACCGTTCCCACTGGAACTGACCTCTTGGTTCGACAGTCGATCTTAAAATACCTGCTCAATCTTCAATCCACTCTCACCATGGGACGCGTTGGTCGCTATCAAGGAAATCTGATGACTTTCGTTCGCCCCGCCAACAACAAGCTGATCGACCGTGCGCTGCGGACTCTTCGCGCCCTGGCCGCCCGACGATCGGGCTCAGAGAGTCACGCCCAAATCGCCGCCTGGATTGCCCAACAGGCCCCAGACGAACAGCTTCTCGCCGCCCTCTTTACCGCGATGGATCAGATTCAACCCGACGAACCCGCCGTTATCGCCGCTCTCAATCTTCTGCTCGCCAACGCCGAGTAGCATACCGAGTCAATTCCTTGACTCGTGAACCGCGTTGTATGAACGAAACAATATGACAAAACTTGGTCGCCTATTACTGCCTCTTTCTTTAGCCCTCGTCACATCCCTTCTTTGCTCGTCGAATGCCCTTGCATGGGGGCGCGTCGGACATGATCTTTCATCGCGAGTCGCCGCCCACCTGGTCGCCAAAACCACAGATAAGTCTTTCTTTCGCACGCGAGCCTTTGATCTCGGGTACTACGCCAACGTGCCCGATCTTGTCTGGAAAAAACCATCGACGTACGAAGTTGAATGGTTCAACCATTTTATGGATCTGGAAATTTTCGAACGCGAGTTAAAAAAAGCGCTCGAAGAGGGAAAGTTCTCTCCTAAAGATGATCCCTTTGATTGGGAGCGCGGAAAGTTTGATACCAAATTCACCGCGATTCCAAAAACAGCCGGTCGGGCCTACTGGCGAGTGCGCGAACTTGAGAAACGCCTAGCTGCGACGGCCAGTCTTTTAAAGCAAAAAGACATCCTCAAAGAGGAGCGTCACCGCCTCCAATCCGAATGGTTGATTGTTGCCGGTGTCCTTGGACACTATGTCACTGATCTTGCTCAGCCCCTTCACGTGACTGAGAATTTTGATGGCCAGCTCACCGAACAAAAAGGCGTTCACGCGCACTTCGAGGACAGCCTTGTCGATGCACTTTGGCCCTCACTCGATATGCAGGTTTACAAAGAGGCCGATCGTCTTTGGGAAAAGGAAGCCAATATCTTGGCTGGAAAAACATCGCTACAACTGATTCGCGATCTCGCCAGTTCGTCAGCGAAGGATCTCGATGAATTGCTTAAACGCGATAAAAAACTCTCGCGCGACGATCTCAAAAAAGCCGGCGAAGCCTTTCGCCCGCTTTTGGTGAAGCGGCTTGCGGCTGGAGCCGTGACACTGGCTGAGATTTGGCGCCGACACTCAAACTGGACGGTCAACGAAGATAAGTTTTTTATCTTTACGGGCGAGCCCGCCTATATCGAAGCGCCTCGCGATCTGCCAACTCCGACGCCAACGCCATCAAAGAAGTAGTGGGTTCCGACGAAGCTGTTCTGTTCGCGTTCTCAGCTCGCGAATCTGCGCCCTAAAATCGACAATTTTAGGGCCAAGGCTTCTCTCCGCACTCTCGAGTAGACCCTCCATCATCCCGATTTGCATTTCGATGAGCGGGATAAATTTATCTTTCAGAACGATACGACTCAAATCTTGTCCAGCTTCGACAATCGGAACCTCTGGGCTCGCAAAAAAATGTAAGAGAGCACTCGGTTCAAGAAGTGATCGCCGGTCAAGAAAACTCGGCCCTGTCTCGAGCAGTTCAAGTTGATTTGAAATAACCAAAAGTGTCTGTGCGATTTTTGTTTGGGGATGGACTTGGGCGGAACTTTCGTCCATTTGAGAGCTCTCCCGGCGCATCAATTCCTGTCGATAGAGCGACTCGTTGTACAGACCAAAGTACGGCGTCACCATGGGAGCAATAGCTGCCGTCTTACGGAGATTCCAGAAAAAACAATCTGGAACCTCAACTCCCGAAAATCCCAAACGGTCCCGACAGAACGCCGCTGGCAACTCACGGACTCCCTTTTCAATCAAACGCGTGCGCACAAAGTCCATCCCGATCCAGAGGCCATAGCGAAGCCCCGGACTGATGATCACCATCATCGCCTGTGTCAGACGATCTGGAGGAAAAAGATTTTTGCCGGGAGTAAAACCGGGCGCTGTGTGTTGGAGCGAATGCTGAAAACGTGACTGCGCAACTCCTAAGCCAACCACAGGCGAACTCACGCTCGTCATATAGAGAACAGCCGCCAGCGCAAGACCAATACCCACCAGCCAGGCAAAGATCGCGTTTCGCTTTGGCGTCTCAACGTTTCCACCAAACATGCCAAG
>JAEUWE010000261.1 GCA_016791465.1 Pseudobdellovibrionaceae bacterium | reverse complement strand
TTTTCAATGGACAAGTGCAAACAGTCGTGGTTTGGAAGTTGGATCGGTTGTCCCGGCGGCTAAAAGATGGTGTCAACCTACTAGTGGTCCGTCAAGGTTAAGAATTAGGGTTGGCTTTTTCAGGAATTTTGAGAGTATTTTGGGGAACACGGAGGTTTCCCATGAACAAGAAGTATATCGTTCGGTTGAACGACGCGGAGCGTGAGCAACTCAACTTAGTTGTCAAGAAGTTCAGTGGTTCAAGTCAGAAGGTACGTCGCGCCCAGATTCTGTTGAAGGCGGATGCAAATGGCCCTGCTTGGACAGATAGACAGATTGCTGATGCCTTTGGATGTCGCACAAAGACCGTCGAAAACATCCGCCAGAGACTCGTTGAATTTGGATTTTCTCAGACATTCGACGGAAAAATGCGAAGCGAACCGGCACGTCCCAAAAGCCTTACTGGCGACGAAGAAGCTAGGATCATCGCGACGCGATTGGGCAAACCACCCGCTGGTTACTCCAACTGGACGCTCCGATTGCTTGCTGATAAGGTGGTGGAGCTTCAGATTGCGCCAAAAGTCTCCCATGAAACCATCCGCCAAACGCTAAAAAAAACAGGATGAACAATCGCAACATCGAGTATTGGGTCATCCCACCGGAATGCGACGCCGAGTTTGTAGCGAGCATGGAAGACGTGCTTGAAACCTACGAAAAGCCGTACAATCCTGCCAATCCGGTCGTCTGCATGGACGAACAACCGGTTCAACTGGTCAAAGATGTCAAGGCACCAATTGAAGAAACCCTGGCTCATGCCCGTCGAGTGGACTACGAATATGAACGAGCCGGGGTGGCGAATATTTTTATGTTCTGTGAACCGTTGGCTGGGTGGCGTGAAGCCTTTGCACGCGAAACGAAAACGAAGGCTGACTGGGCGTTGCTGGTCGCCGAGCTACTGGAAGGTCGTTATGCCGACTGCGAAAAAGTGACTCTTGTTTGTGACAATCTCAACACGCACACCCGTGGTGCATTCTACGAGGTGTTTGAACCATCGCGTGCCAGGGCATTGGTCAAGCGTATCGATTGGTGTTACACACCCAAGCATGGCAGTTGGCTCAACATCGCCGAAAATGAATTGAGTTGCATCACGCGCCAATGCGTCAATGGAAGACGGATCGGCAGCATCGAGTTTTTAGCGGGCGAAATAGCCGTGTGGTCAAGCGATATAAATGCCAAACAACGAGGTGTCGACTGGCAAATGAGAATCGATGACGCACGCTGTAAACTGAAGTCAGTCTACCCTAAAATTAGATTTTGACGGACCACTAGTCGAAGCCGATGAACTCGATGAGACAAAGTGGACAATGCCGAATGCGGGCGCAAACATCGTCACGGTCCCGGATGACCAGTACGTGAAGTCCGGCTTCCCGGTGGATGAGCTGGCTGGCGAGGGCGTGATGTGGAACGACGTGCAAAACGGATTGTCGTTGGGATACCGCATCACCGGCGATGAATGGCGCATCCTCGGCGAGAAAGTGATGGTCGAGTTGTGGGTGCAGAATCACGGCGACAAGGACGTGAAGTTTCAAGACACCATGCGTGCTGACCCTGAATTCGGACTGCGGGTGAAATTG
>JAEUWE010000454.1 GCA_016791465.1 Pseudobdellovibrionaceae bacterium | reverse complement strand
AGGACGACGATTCAATACAATATCAGAGTTGGCTGACGCTTTGTTTCCGCTGAAACTCGACGAACCATCGGATGCACGGGAGACCTCGGCGGCGTCGGTTTTGAATGGTAGATCAACTCCTCGGTCCCCGTGATCCGTAGCGTTCGTCCTCAACATGCGTGATTTTGACATTCAATTCGGTACACCATCGCATGGTTGGATGAGCCTCCTAGTTGTGGCTGATGACCAACAGTGGTACTGCGATGTTTCGGATGTTCCCTGTGATTCGATTCGGGGTCTTATATCGTCACTTTCAATGCTGATGCAAGGTATGAGCGAATGTGCCGTGGATTGGTCGCTCGAACCTGAATACGCACAATGGACGTTTTGCCGAAACGAGACTACTTTAGAATTTACAATCACAGATTCACACAGAAGGAATAGGCAGCTTGCCTATCGTGGCAATCTGCGTTCAATTATTCATCGGATCATTAAACGTCTGTGCGACTTGGCAGCCGACAAATGCTGGTCGTCGCCAGAGCTTTGCACTAAAATCTGGTCATGGCCGTTTCCTACAGAGGAACTGGCGCGGCTCAAAGCCGTATACGCGGACTCAATCCAACAAGAGGACGAACCAAGCGATGCACCCAAGTCGCCGGTCGACCGCAATTTTGAATCATAGATTTTTGGCGGCGACATGGGTGATCGCGGCCGTTAGATGCCCGCGATGCCACGACGTCGAATCATGAAAAGCGTGCTCGAAGGTTTCCTCGGAACCTACACAAGCCGCTATTCGGATCTACGTGGCTATTGGCTGCACGGACAACTCCCGTTCGACACCTTTGAGTACCACTTCGATTTAATGGCGACGCCACCGAATGATGATACGCCAGAGGCGGCAGCGCGACGGCTTGCAGTCCGTCGCTTCAAAGAACAGCTTGCAAAGTCGGGCTTTGAAGTTGCCGTTGTCCGGTCGGCAGATCTAAGGATCCACATGGGCATGGAGGCCATTGAGGGCTGGCAAGGTGATCACCGTAGCGTTGGCCATATGGTAGACTTTACAGCGACTGCCGTAATGGATACTGATCGCAGATACGAGCGTACTCGAACGGTTTTTGTTGCCCCTCACAATGCCGAAAAGGAACGGCGACGACTGCCTGCAGATTGGGGCACCTAACGAGGCCGTGAACCGGAGCAGCCGAAGACGCGTTTTCTTGAAATCCATCTCTATTGCGGCCGCCCGGTTACGGCGTGCGTTGAACTAAGCCGACTGCGCTGACGTGTCTTTACTGCTGAGTCTGTTCTTGTTGTTGAGATTTTCTCTACTTCTCTTCGGATGCCGCGCGTGTTGATGTGGCGTTGGCGATTGTGCTTGGTCCGGTTGTCGCGCTTGCTACTGCTGTCGCGCCTCGCGCGCTTGTAGGCGCTTTAGCGATGGGCGCGCTTCTAACAAACATGACTGCGATCATTGCCGTTTTGTGTTGACGCGATAGAGATTTTGTTCACCACGACTCGCTGCGTACACCATGTTTGTTCTATCAACGCGACCTGCGTTGATGCGGATCTATTGCGACTGCGAGTTCGAGCTGCCTCACGATTCAATCGCTTTTTGGTCCAGCGATTGTCGAGCGATGTTGCCCGACGTTCACTCGGGTCGTGATTGGTTCTCTCTTTGATTCAAGATGTCTTGTTGGAGTCAGGTTGGCTTCTCTCGTCTTGAATGGTTCTGCCGCTCTTTAGACCCAGAAAGTTTGTTTCATGATTCCACATCAACGACGGATGAATCCCTTCATTGCACGCATGGTCGATGACATGAAGATCCGCAATTTCGCCGACACCACCATCGATGCCTACACCTGGCATGT